>CAYNWJ010000016.1:0-19813 GCA_964400815.1 uncultured bacterium | reverse complement strand
GGAGCTTTACGGCCACGTACAGCGGGCGTGTATAACGCTCAAGGATGGAACGGTCGCCGGTGGGGTTGCGGTAGGTGTCGACGATGTCGGTGCGTGTGGCGGCCGATCCCCAGCCGTTGAAGACATAGGCGTCCACCTTGTTGCCCATGCGGCAGTTCTCGAGGATACGCCCGTGGAAATAGTACATGTTCTCGCCGAGCGCCAGCGTGAAATCATCCACCGTGGGGAATGACGATCTGAATCCGCTCTCGTCGAGAAAGCGCGCATAGGATTCATACCAGGCGAGATGCTCGTTTTCGCGCCAGCCGTCCGCGCCGTTCATCATCAGCTCGTTTTTTATCAGCTCCAGCCGGACGGGAGCGCCAAGGGCGCCTTCCTCGCCGAGGAAGATGATCTCGTCTTCTTCCATGACGTTCACCGAATCACCCATGGTCGCCACCGGATCGATGGCGTACCGGAGATAGTTGCGGGGATTCTCGTAGTATTCGTCCAGGTATGCGGCGCGGCCGATCAGGTGATAGGGCGCCGTCCATCCGTGATAGTGAAAGGTGTCGTCGAAGGGAAGCATGCGGAGTTTCTGTGGATCGTCATCGATTTCGGGAATACGCGGCGGGATGATGCAGTTGTATGTCACGATGCGCGAGGGATCGAGTTCGTGAACGAAGCGGATATTCTCCTCGTCCAGGGCATCCGGGTCGTCGTTGGAAAGGTCGTCGAGATTGAAAATCACCATCGAGGGATGAGATCGGTCGCGCACCACCATGCGTCTGATCTTCTCCTTTCGCCAGGCCTGCGCGGTGGCGTCGGCCGCCGGACGGCAGAGATAGCCCCCCGGCTCCTCGTATGCCAACAACCCCAGTTCATCCGCCATTTCGATGGAGGCGGGCTGGCCGTTGGCGCGGTGGTAGAGCATCATGTTGAAATCCATGTCCCGCGCCAGTTCCATGTCCCTGCGCGCCATTTCCGGCGTGGGGAATATTCCGTTCTTCGGCCAGAAGCCGCGGGTCATGGCGGCATAGATGAAAACGCGCTTGCCGTTGAGATAGAAGCGTTTGTCCCCGTCCTTCTCCCCCACATCGAACCAGCGGAACCCGAAACGCCTTTCCATGGTATCGGTCACCGGGCTCTCGTCGCTCACAAAGCGCACGCGGGAGATATGGAGGTTTGGATCACCGATGTCCCAGAGACGGGCCTCCGGGACCTTCGCCGAGAAGCTGAATGCCCGGCCTGAGGGCCCGACGATCACTTCCCGGGAGTCGCTGTAGATCGTCTTGCCCTCATTCCCGTACTCGATAATATCGAGATGGACCACCCCGTAACACGGAGCCGGGGCGGCGTTTCCGGTGTCGATGAACACATTGATCTGGCGGGGATCGGGCCTGTTCTGAACGTAGATATCGCGAATCCAGACCGAATCCGTGGCCCGCAGTGTCACCGTTCCGGTAATGCCCCCGAAACCGTGGACGGAGGGCACCATGTTGTCCCCCCACGCCAGCAGGTTCTCGTCGTTCCAACTGAAGGTCCCCACGGGGTCGGTGATACGCACATCCAGGCTGTTGGGGCCGTCGAAGCGGACGAAATCGGTGACATCCACCTCGAAAGGCGTGTTGCCGATCACGTCATATCCTGCGAGACGGCGGTTCACATAGACCTCGGCCCTGAGGTTCACAGACTGGAAATCGATGACAATACGCTTGCCTTCAAGTGCGGGTTCGAGTTCGAAATCGGTGCTCCACCACGAAACACCCCGGTAATCGCCGGCGTTGCCGTGGGGATTGTCGTTGCGGCCCCAGAAATGCTCCTCGACCGTGCCCGGAACCGCGACGATCCTGTCCGGCGAACGGTCCAGGCGTTCCCAGCCGAAGGTCGGGGGGTTCGCGGGAACTTCGGCCAGATCCACAGGCGGCAGGAAAATCACGTCGTCCTGCCAGTCGGCGTCCCTGTCCAGACGAAGATGCCAGCCGGGACCGGAAAGCTCCCGCTCCCAGCGGCCGGATTCCATTGCCCGCACGGGGTCGCCCGCGGCGAAGGTGACAAACAGGATGGAGCACACGAACATGATCTGTGTCATCAGGCGCCGGGCGCACCCGGCATTGCGGAGCAACACTGCGTTCATTCGATCCTCTCGCTTTCGGGAATATTTATGATCATCACGGCGCAGTGTCCCCACATTGTCACGCCCAGGTCCTCCTCGAACTCCTTGAAGGCCCCGTTCCACATGACGAACAGCTTGTCGCCCGTGTCATTGAGCTTGAGGGAATAGGAGAACGTGGGGATGTAGCCGTACTTGTCGTAATAGTAGGGCATGGCGAAGGCGATGACCTTCCGCACGCCGGTTTCGGTGTCGTATTGGATGACAGGCGATCCCTGGTTGTAGGCGTTCACCTGGAAATAGATATAGCGTCCGCCGGGGCTCCGTTCGAGGGAGCAGCAGTAGCGGCGGTCTCCGGGCCAGTCGAGACCCTTCGCTTCCACCGTCTCCCGTTCTGGATCGAACGTGAAGAGCTCGCCCGACGAGGTCACGCCATAGAACAGGCCGTCCGGGCCGCGGTGACGGGTCTGGGCGCGCATGGGATCGACGGTTCCGGTGGCCGTGTTGACGGGCATCGAACAATCGAGGACGGTGAAGCGGTTGGTGGAGGGATCGTACATGAGCATGTGCGCGTCTTCGTCGCTTTCGTGGGCGTTGATGGAATACACCCGTCCCGTCTCCTCATCGAGGAGGATGGTCCGGTTGTACCATGTCATGCCGTCCGGGAGGAATCCCGCCCAGCGGGTCCGCTGCTTCTCGATGTCCCAGGCGAGGAACTCGCTGCGCAGACTGACCGCATACAGCATTCCACGTCGGGTGTCCACGCGGTGATAGGGCCAGGATGTCCGCGGCAGCGGCGCCCCGTAATCCACGTATTCCCCGGTGGTGAAATCGCAGCTCACGATATGACCGCCGTCATATCCCGTGGCGTAATCCTCCGGAGCGGGCTCGGGGAACCTGGCCCAGTACGTGCAGAACCAGAGATGGGGACGCTCGAGGTGCCCGCTCCGGTAGATGTCGAGCCAGCCGTGCAGGATGCCGTCCCCGAAATCATCCCGCGACCGGCCGAGGCTTGCGTTGACCTCGGGAAGACAGCGAATGGTCATGCTCTCCGTCTCATACGCCACCAGATACATGTGCGCGTCATAGGTCCCGTGATCGGCAACGCCGGAATAGAACGTGCTTGTGGGCGCATGATAGTTCGACTGGCAGTAGTTCCCCCACCAGCCGGACTCGTCCTGATTGTTGTACCGGGCAAGGAATTTCGGTGTGACCGGTACAATGGCGAATTCAATGTCCGGCGGTGTTTCGCCGACAGTGAAGGTCCCGCCGTTGAAATGTTCCCGAACCGATGGCGGAACCGCGAGCATGGATTCGTCCCTGTCGACGACCACCCTGCCGGAAAAGAGAAGGCCCTCCCGGTCCATGCGTTCGGCGGCCGCTTTTCGCTCCTTTTCCCGTTCGATGAGCACACCGGTGTCCACGGCCTGTCTGCCCTCATGAACGACGCCGAAACAACCGACGCGATCACCGTCCCGCACGCTTGTGCCGCCGCCGGTCGAGGCATTGTCCGCGCAGCCGGCAGCACTCAGGGCGAGCGCCAGGCACACGGTCGAAATTCCCTGTCGATTATTCATGCGCATGTCATTCCACTCCTCTTTGAAAAATGCCGCATATTTATCACATATAAGGTGCAGGAAACACCGCCCCGAGTCAATACCTATTTCCCTTTCACCGCAAGGCTTTCACCGGCATGTTCGCCTGTGAGCTGAACGTTCCTGATAATTTCTGTTGATTCGCGCTCCGAACAGTTATACAATAATAGAAACGACATTGTTTTCTTCACTATTCCATCTTATTATTATCATGTGAACACCATGACAAGTCATGACACAACCGGAAACAACCGTAACGGGCAAACCTGCGCGAATGGAGCGGAAAATCTCGAACAGCTCGAGCTCTTCTTCTCCCAGTCCATCGACGGCTGTTTCTTCATGATGATTGACGAACCTGTCCGCTGGGACGACACCGTGGACAAGGACGCGGTCCTCGACTACGTCTTCGAACATCAGCGGATCACCCGTGTCAACCACGCCATGCTCGAGCAATATCACACTACAGAGGAAGAATTTCTCGGTCTCCGGCCATATGATTTCTTTGCCCATGACATCGAATACGGCAAAAAGGTCTGGCTCGATTTCTTCGATGACGGCAAGCTGCACATCGACACCGACGAACGCAAGTTCGACGGCACGCCGATGTGGGTCGAAGGCAACTACACCTGTCTGTATGACAGCGAGGGGCGCATTCGCGGACATTTCGGCATTCAGCGGGAGGTGACCGAACGTGTGGAAGCGCAGCGGGCCCTTCAATTCCGCGTTGACTTCGAAACCCTCATCACAAGCATTTCAGCCCGCTTCATCAATATCCCCGTGGACGATATCGATTCCTGCATCACGAAAGCCCTTGGGGAAATCGGCCGGTTCGCCCGGGTCGACAGAAGCTATATCTTCCGTTTCAGCCCCGACAGCAAAACCATAACGAACACCCACGAATGGTGCGGGGACGGCATCGAGCCGCAAATCGACATGCTCGCCAATGTATCCCTTGCGGACGATCTGCCATGGTTCAACAATCGCCTCATGAACCGTAAAATCATTCAGATCGACCGGGTGGAAGAGCTTCCCCCCGAAGCCCAAAAGGACAAGTTTCATTTCGAATCGCAATCCATAAAATCACTTATCGTTGTCCCGATGGTCTATGGGGGCGATCTCCATGGTTTTCTCGGTTTCGACGCAGTACAAAACGAAAAACACTGGCCCGCCGACCAGTCCAGTCTTCTCATGATCGTGGGTGAGGTGTTTATCAACGCCCTCGAACGGAAACGAATGGAAAAACAGATCGTCGAAAACGAGGAAAGGCTCAGAAAGATCACGACATCGGCTTCGGATGCCATTTTCATGATCGATGAGGCGGGGACGATCTCGTTCTGGAACGAATCCGCGGAGAGAATTTTCGAGTGTTCCGCAGAATCGGCTGTCGGCGAATCATTTCGCAGGTTCCTGCATGTGCCTGAAAGCAGTGAATCACTGCAGGATATCCTGTTCGCGCCAATGAACGCACTGAACGGAAGCGCGCAGGATACCGTGATTGAAGTGCGTGGCTTTCGCGCCGACGGATCGGATTTTCCGGTGGAAATATCCTTCTCTCCAGCGCTTATACAGGAATCACGCCATGTGATCTGCATCGCCCGCGACATCTCGTTGCGGAAGGATTTCGAAGAAAAGATAGAACGTCTCAGGCACGAATACGAGGCTTTCATGCGGCATGAGCTGAAAAACATCCTCACACCGATCAAGGGCTTTTCGGACATCATTCTCATGTCATTGCCGCCGGATTTCAGTGAAAAGCATCTCTCCTTCCTCAAGCGGATCAATGATAGTTCGGATGCCGCCATCAGCCTCATTGACCGGCTGAAGCATCTGCAGGATATCGAAAACGGCGCATATATGCTCGAAAAGACCGGTATCGATTTCGCTCCATTTCTGGAAACGCGGATTTTCGAGTTGAGCCTTGCCGCTCGGGAATGCGATGTCAGGATCTCATTCGAAAACCTCGCCGAAAATACACATGTGAGCGTGGATATGGACCTGATGAAAGGTGCTGTCGCAAACATCGTAAAAAACGCCGTCGAACATGTATGCGACCATCCAGATTCCGCAGAAAGAAACGTGAAAGTTATTCTTTTCAATGAAAAAGATCATGTATGCATTTCAGTGAAGAACCGTGGAAAGCCCATCCCGCCTGAAAAACAGGCCACCTTTTTCGAAAAATTCAATTCCGATCGCACCATGAAAAAAGACGGGACGGGACTGGGAACGACCTACGCCGCCTTGGTGGCGCGGGCCCACGGCGGTTCGATCGGTGTCAGCTCCAATGAACGGGACGGCACGACAGTGACCATGGAACTGCCGCCCGGATGATACGGGTCTTTTCCGCCGCCGTCTCCCGCCCGTTTACGGTGCCTGCTGAGCTCGATATACGGAACGATACATTCAAAGAACGTTATGTATCCTTCGTTATATGTGTTATATTACATGAAATGGGATAAAGAGAAGTAACCTGCTATTATTGTTTACGGATGCAGCAAAATCACATGGGAGAGGACGGCATGAAAAAAATCTCGAGACGCGAAGCATTGTGCGGACTGGGCGTTCTTTCCGGGATTTCCCTGCTGTCCGGTTGTGCAGTCAATCCGGTCACCGGGAAACCGGAACTCATGCTCATGAGCGAAAACAACGAAATCCAGATGGGAAACGAGGCGCACGGACAGATCCAGATGCAGTACGGCGTCTATCCCGATGAATCCATTCAGCAGTGGTTCTCCGGCATGGGCTCGAATATGTCGAAAATCTCCCACAGGAAGAACCTGCCCTGGACTTTTACCGTTCTCGACAGCCCGGTCGTCAACGCGTTCGCCGTACCCGGCGGATTCATCTATATTACGCGCGGCATTCTCGCTCATTTCAACAATGAAGCCCAGCTCGCCGGTGTCCTGGGCCATGAGATCGGTCATGTGACCGCACGTCACACAGCCGCACGCTATTCGAAAGCGCAGCTCGCGAATCTGGGAATCGCGCTGGGAAGCATCTTCTCGGAGGAGTTCGCGGCGTTTTCAGAACTGGCGAGTCTCGGAACATCCCTTCTGTTCCTCAAATTCTCCCGTGATGACGAACGCGAGGCGGACAGGCTCGGTGTGGAATACGCATCCCGTTCAGCCTATGACGCGGTCGAGATGAGCGAGTTTTTTCGAACTCTCGAACTCCTCGCCCCCCAAGGCGGATCCCTTCCGGCCTGGCAGAGCACCCATCCCGATCCGGGTGACCGTATTTCGGCAACGCGCAACCAGGCGCTGAAATTCAAGAAATCACACGCCGACATGTCGTTCGCGATATCGCGTGACGAATATCTCGAACGCGTCGACGGCATGATCTACGGTGACGATCCCCGTCAGGGATATGTGAAGGACGGGGTTTTCTATCACCCGGAAATGAAATTCCGCTTTCCTGTTCCAAATGAATGGCGGGTTGCGAACATGCCCACTGAGGTGCGCATGGGTTCGAAGGAGGGTGACGGCCTCATCATTTTCACCATGGCCCCCGGAAACACGCCCCGCGAAGCCGCCCTCGCCTTCAACAACCAGAACCAGGTCAATGTCACCAGCATTTCTCCGCTCCAGATAAACGGCCGCGAGGCATACAAGACCATGGGCACCATCGCTGTCAATGACGGCGCCGCGAACATCACCTCCCACTTCATAGCGTTCGACAACACTATTTTCGCCTTCCATGGCATCGCCGATCCCATGCGCCTCACCGCCATGAACAGGATTTTCACGGAAACAGCCATGGAATTCAGGGAACTCACCGACCCGGAATATATCAACGTCTCTCCCCAGAAACTCACCATCAAACAGGCACAGACGTCCACGACCATGGGGGAGGCGCTCGCATCCTTCGGTGTCCCCGAGGAAAAACGCGAGGAATTCGCCATCCTCAACGGCTATACCGCCGATCATCCCGTGGACGCCGGCCGATGGCTCAAAGTGGTGGAATCCTGATCGATCATGCCGGATGGGCGATAGGGGCTCCTCGAAGGGGCTCCTTTTTTTGAAAATTCTTGATGCCGCCGGCACCTGATTATACTTTCAATCATAGTGACTCACACATGACGACACCATCGCACATGGGAAAGGCACACCATGAAAAGAAAGCGATTCCTCCTGACCATTTTCCTCCTTGCCGCGCTTTCGGCATCCACATTCTCAGCCGAGAAGAAGATAACCGAAGAGGAGCGGAAACGACTCAACGACAGGTTCGACAAACTGAATGTTCGCGACGAGACCGGTTTCGTCATCGACAGGTCACCCTCCTTTCTCGATGAGCCCGAGGGAGATCACGCTCGCGGCGAATACGATGTCGCCGGAACGCCGCCGACGGTGAAGTTCCGGATCGTCCCGGACATGGTCCCGGAATATTTCAAGGAGGCGGAGGACGCCTACATGATCGCCTGGGCGAACTGGGCCCGTGTCTCCCGCAGCCATGACAACAGATTCTTCTTCTCCGTGAGCGACCACCTCGGGTTCGGCTGCCACATCAACATCTACGAGTACAATCCCGGCCGCGACACAATATTCAAGATCACATCGGTGGGTGAGATCGTCGGCTGGACGGACGACTCCTACACCGACGGAAAGATCCACGGCCACATGGGGATCATGCCGGACGGCACACTCTGGGCCGCCACACATTATGGCGTGCATCCCGATTCGAGCTGGTGGGCGAACGGCTATCGCGGCAGCTGGCTCGTCAGCTACAACATCAACACCCACGAGTCGAAGAACTGGGGTGTTCCGCTCGTCGGTAACATGCTCCCCTGCTTCAATGTTGACACCAGGAGAGGCCGTCTCGTGGGGACGGGCGCCAACCATACCGTCCTGTGCTGGGACTGCAACAACAAAAAAGTGACCTATGCCGGCTATCCCCCCAACGGATGGGAATGGTGGCGGCGCGCCATGCTCTGCGATATCGAGACCGGAAAATTCTGGACATCCGACAACAGCGACGACACGCACCGTCTCATGAGTTTCGACCCGGAATTCAATCGCTTCGAACGCTACGAGGTCTCCATGCCTCCGAATCCCCATATGGACGGGAGCGTCCGCCAGATGCGCGGCTACACGGACGAACGGGCGGTCGACGGCTGGTTCTATGGCTGTACATACAACGGCGCCTTCTTCAAGATGAAAACCGATGGCGTGAACGGGCCCGAAATCGTGCCGCTCGGTGTGAACTGGAAGGACGGTCAGGATGTGCTTCAAATGCCGGTGAGCCCCGGCGGCCGGTATGTCTACTACCAGCCCCGCACCTATACCTCGCCGCTCGTTCAATACGATGTCAGGACCGGCAGAAAGAAGGTCATCGCGTGGCTTCAGGAACACTATTTCGAAAAGTACGGTTATTATTTCACGTCCATCTACGGGATGGAAATATCGAAGAACGGTGATTTCATCGTCATGTGCGTGAACGGCACCTTCGAAGGTGAAGGCCGTACCTATGGCCATCCCTCGATCATGGTGGTGGAAATTCCCGAAAGCGAACGCATGAATGACGAATGATCAGAAACGTCATGTAATGCGGCACGTGATGAGATCGTTACATCTACATGAACACCAATGTCTTATATTTCTCTGCAATGATATGTTTTGACGAATTCGAGTTGGCGGGATGCATCTGCGAATGATGTTCCCGCCCCGCTTCATATCGGCCGAACACACCATGTCCGGCCCGTTCTCCGGTCCGTAAACCACGCATCACCAGTGTTTTTACGATGGTATCCTCTCCAATTCTTTATTATATTATCAGTACCGCATCACGCAACATTCCACATTTTATTTACGGAGGTTCGATGAAATCGAAACTCATCGCAGTTTTTCTTGTTTTCATGGTCGCATCCGCCGGGTACTCCCTGGCCGCAGATTGGTTCACCTACCGTTCCGACGCGAGCGGCCTCGCCAATGATGTTGTCAAGGCTGTCTGTGTCGACGGTCTCGGCGCCAAATGGTTCGGGACCGCCGACGGTCTCTCCCGGTTCGATGGTTCAACATGGTCGTCTTTCGGTACAAGCGACAGTCTCGCCCACGAAAGCGTCCGGGACATCGCCTTTGAGCTGACGAGCTATGGCCCGGAAATCTGGGTCGGCACCGAAGGCGGCGTTTCGGTCGTGAATGTCACGCCCGACGCCATCACCTTCGCCACACCGTACCGTACGGCGAACACCGGGCTCATCGACGATTCGGTGAACGCGGCCGCTGTCGACAGCAATCATGTCAAATGGTTCGGCACTGACAACGGCCTGTCCAGCTTCGACGGCGACACATGGACCCAATACGACGTCTGGAACCTGCTCAGCGAAAACCATGTGCTCTCCATCGACGTGGGGCTCGACGGATGGATCTATTTCGGCACCAACGGCGGCGGCATCAACCGCTTCGACGGTGTGACCTCCGCCTCCCCCTGGGACACCCAGTGGACCAACCTTCCTTCCGACGCCGTAACCGCCATTCACATCGCCCCGGACGGCATCCAGTGGTTCGGCACGGACAAGGGGCTTGCGAGCCACACCGGCATGGACGCGAAAAACGACTGGACGGTGTATACGGCGGAAACCGGCGAACTGCCCGGCAATTTCGTACATGCCGTTCAATCCGACCTGAACGGTGTCGTGTGGGTGGGTACTTCCGCGGGACTTGCGCGTTTCGACGGGGACGGCTGGGAAACGTTCACAACCGCCGATGGACTTGCGGGTGACGCCGTCTACGATATCGCGGTGGATGTCGACAATTCATTGTGGATCGGCACAAACGCAGGCGTCTCCCACTATATCGGCGATCCGGTGAGCGTGGAGGAATCCGCCGAGCGCCCCGGCCCCGAACGCATCATGGGCGCGTTCCCCAATCCCTTCAACCCCCGGACCTCAATCAAGCTCCAGCTTCCCGAAAGCGGAGTCGCGGAAGTGAGTGTGTTCAACCTGGCGGGCCAGAAGGTCAGGACACTGGTCTCCGGTGAAATGGCCGCCGGGACCCATTCCATTCTCTGGGACGGCTGCGACGACGCCGGGAACAGGCTCTCATCGGGCGTATACATCTCGCGTCTCGAATTTGACGGCCGTGTGCAGACCGGTAAGATGATGCTTGTGAAATAGCCGTTTCGCGGCCATCTGAAATGAAAAAGCCCTCGGAACGTACGGGGGCTTTTTCGTTGCCATGCTGTAAGAAAAGCGCGGGTATCAGGAAGCGAAAATCTCCTCCTCGACACGATTCACCTCGCGGCCTTTCAATCCATCGACCGCCGGATTCCTTCCGTCGATCACCGCCCGTGCGAAATCGTCCACGAGCGGCTGGTGGATATTGGCATGGGGCGGCTGCTCCTCGGTCTTGTCGCCGGAAGCGTTGCGGAGTGTCAGCGTCCCCTTGTTGAGCACGGGCACATGAATGCTTCCCTCGGTCCCGAATATATCGAGGGTGTCCTGGGGCTCGAATGCGGCGTGGGTGACGTTCAGGACACCGTTCAGGCCATCGTCGAAGCGGAAGAAGGCGGTGCCGGTGTCCTCCACCTCGCGGTCATGGACGAGGGTGTCCACGAATCCCCGCGCGAAGGTGATGTCGCCGAAGATATTGAGGAGCACCTCGATACGGTGGCAGCCGAAATCGAACATGGGCCCGCCCCCCGCTTTGTCCGGGAGCACGAACCAGTGCCGGTCGTCCCCCGGCTGGGGGTCGAAATATTCGAAGGCGTTCACCTGCACGAATACCGGCCTTCCGATCGCGCCTCCCGAAATCAGCTCCCTGATCCTGGCGATGACCGGATAGAAGTGGCGGTAATAGGCGATGCCCAGCCTGACGCCGTTGCTTTCGCAGGCGGCCATCATGCGGTCGCATTCGGCCACGTTCATCCCCATGGGCTTCTCGCAGAGGACATGCTTTCCGGCCTCGGCTGCGGCGATGGTCTGTTCACAGTGGAGGTCCACCGGTGTCGCGATGTACACGGCGTCGATCTCCTCGTCGGCCAGCAGTTCATCATAGCCCCGATACCACTTCCTGGCGCCGAACTCCCGTGCGAAAGACTCGGCCAGTTCGAAACGCGCCCTGTTTACGGCGACGAAATCGCAATTCTCCAGATCTCTCAGGGCGGGAGCCACGCGTTTCCGAGAAATGTCCCCGCAGCCGGTGAGTCCCCATCGTACCTGTTTCATGCTATGCACCTCCCGTAGTGTTCGCTCCTGCCGCCTTGTCTTCTTTAGTATCTATTTTGAAAACTACACTGCATACCCGCCCGGCACAACCGTTTTCACGCAAACGGGTTCATTTTGATGGCGTGAAACTCCCACTCCCCCGGAAAACCACCACCACTTTGAACCATGATTCACGGGATGGAAGGATTGACAGGATTAAAGATCACGGTTCACCCGGTAATCCCGAAAATCCCGTTTCAGCACTTGAAAACCACTGAAATACAACATGCGAACCCCTTGCGGCTCGTGCCACCATACGGTATACTTGAAAAACATCGATTCGTTCTGCATTCGTCCCCTTTTACCGGAGGTTACATATGGCCGGTCGAGCGAGTTGTTTTCGTTCCGGATATCTCGGCGCTTTTCTCGTGTTCGCGCTTGCCAACTCTTCATCCGCCGCCGCGTTCGAATGGACGCCGGCCTCCATGATCCGTTTCAGGACCATCGGAGACACCGCGGTATGCCCGGACGGCTTGCGCGTGGCATACACGGTCTCGGAACCGGTCTTCGGCAAGGATCGCTCTTTCTACCGCACACATGTCAGAATGGCCGCCGCCGACGGTTCGGATGACCGCCGGATGACATTCGGCGATGCATCGTGCAGGAACCCTCTCTTTTCGCCGGATGGCGGCCTCCTCGCCTTCACCTCGGCCCGGAAAACCGGCGCAACCCAGGTGTGGGTCATGCTGACTGACGGCGGCGAAGCGTGGCGTGCGACCGATGCCGAATCCGGTGTTTCGGACTATTCATGGTCACCGGACGGCGGCGCCATCGCCTACATCACCCGCGATCCCCGCGAACCGCAGAAGGACGCGGCCCCGGATGTGGACGACACCCAAGCCGATGTTGAGATCCGTGGAGCGCATCCGCGATTCGCGCACATCCATATTGTCCCTCTGGCAGGGCCGGACGGTGAAATACCCCCTTCCCGGCGTCTCACGGAGGGATCGTTCCATGTGTCCTCCTTCGACTGGTCGCCGGACGGGAACGCCATCGTTTTCGCCCATCGCGTGAGCCCGAGCCCCGATGTCTGGTCCACCACCGACATATCCATCGTCACGCTCGACACGGGTGAAGTGACGCCCCTCGTTTCCCGGCCGGGCGCCGACCGTTACCCGCGCTTTTCACCCGACGGTTCCATGATCGCCTTCCCTTCCGACGCGGCCGATCCCCACTGGGCGCTTCTTTCCGATGCATACGTGGTTCCGGTGGACGGTGGCGAGCCGAGGGCGCTCGTCGAAACCCCGGACCGTAACTTCATGTACTACGGCCGTTTTCTCGGATGGTCCGCCGACGGCAGCCGTCTATTCGTGCGTGAGGCGGACGGTGTCTCGTGGCGCGTGTATGCGATACCGGTCGACGGCGGGTCTCCGGTCCCGTTTACGACGGGGCCCGGAAATTTCACCGATGTTTCCTTCAGCCGCGACGGCTCTGTCATGGCCTTCGTCCACGAGCGCACGAACATGTTCCCCGATGTCTGGATCACCGGAACCGGCGATTTTTCACCCCGGCGTCTCACCCGCATCAACCCGGAGGCGCCGCCTCCCGGATCATTCGCGCCCACGGAGACGATCTCGTGGCGCTCCCGCGACGGACGGACCATCGAGGGCCTGCTCACCTATCCCGCGAACCATGCGGCGGACAGGAAATATCCCCTGCTCCTCTATATCCACGGCGGGCCCGCAAATGTCCACACGGAGCAATGCACCGGCGCCCCGGACAAGTATCCCATCCAGGCCTTCGCATCGCGGGGGTATGCGGTGCTGCGCGTGAATCCCCGTGGATCGAGCGGGTACGGCAGGGAATTCCGGTACGCAAACATCGACGATTGGGGATTCGGGGATTTCGAGGATCAGATGGCGGGAGTGGAAACGGTGATACGCATGGGCGTGGCCCACCCGGACAGCCTCTGTGTCTCGGGATGGAGTTACGGGGGCTTCATGACGGCGATGACGGTCACCCGGACGGGGCGGTTCAGGGCGGCGGTGATGGGTGCGGGAATAGCGGACCTTGCAAGTTTCACCGGCACCGCCGACATCCCGAGTTTCATCCCGGACTATTTCAAGGGGGAGCCGTGGGAGCGCAAAGAGTCGTATATCAGGCATTCGCCGGTATTCCATGCCGGCGAGGTCACGACGCCCACCCTGATCCTTCACGGAGAGAACGACCGGCGTGTTCCCCTGTCCCAGGGAGAGGAATTCCACAATGCCCTCACACGTAACGGCGTCCCCACGGAACTGGTCGTCTATCCGCGCACCTATCACAGCCCGTCCGAGCCGGCGCTCATCCGCGATGTGGGGGAACGCATCATCGACTGGTGCGACCGGTATCTCGGCAGGAAATGACACCCCGGACCGTCAGGCCTCGCCGAGGGCCTTCGCCATGCGCTCAGTATCGGTGGACAGAAATGCGTGCGTGGCCTCGTTCGGGTCGATGTCGCAGACGAGCAGCGTCTCGCGGGTGAGCACCGACGCCGTCCGGACCAGGCCGCTCGGTGCGACGACCATCGAGCGGCAGTTGTTGCAGGGATGACACATGTTCGCCGAGATGAACCAGAGCGTGTTTTCGGCGGCGCGGGAGACGATGAGCGATTCCTGTACGGGCAGCTTCCACTGCATCGAACGCATGACATGGTTGAACTGCGGATGGAACACCACCCGCGCGCCCTTTTTCGCGAGTCCCCGTGTGAGTTCGGGAAAACGGTAGCCCTCGAAGCAGATGACGAGACCCATGGTGACATCCCGGAAGGTGAATACGGTCTCGTTCTCTCCCGGATCAGCGTATCCCTTCGCATCACCAGGTGTGAGGCGCGATTTGTGATGCCGCGCCACAATCTCCCCCGCCGTGCCGATGACGACGGCCGTGTTGAAGGGTTTGCCGTCCGGGTTGTGCGTTTCCGTTCCCATGATGATCCCCATGCCGAGCTCGCGGGCCCGTTCGCGGACCACGCCAAGGGAATGTTCGAGCGTGTGTTCCTGGCAGGGATCGTCCGGTTCGAGCACACCCACGCGGTAGCCCGGCAGATGCGTTTCCGGGAAACACAGGAGTTCCACGTCCTTTTTCGCGGCTTTATCCATAAACTCGAGCGCTTTTGCCAGGTTTGTTTCGATGTCGGCAGTCTGCGGGACCTGCGCGACGGCGATTCGTATCCTGTCCATATCCGTCATCCTTTTGTGCGAAGAAACCGAACGCCAATACAGCGCAGGGACACCGATTACGGGCGTCCCTGCGCAATCGATTCGTGCGGACAGACCGTCAGCGGAGCATCTTCACCTCGAGATCGTCGAACCACGTGGTTCCTCCGCCCACTTGCGACAGGTGAAGGGAGACGATGCTCGTATCCTCGGGGGGCGGTCCGATGCGAACGGTCACCTTTTTCCAGTCCGTCGTCCCCGTCACCCGTTCGGAGCGGACGATGGGCCATTCGGGGGGGATGTTGGGCACATGGTAGCGAATGCCGATGGAGGAACCCTCGCCGCCGACATTGCTGGTCTTTACCCAGCAGGAGACTTCATAGCCCTTGCACGGCGTCCATGGAAGCGCGAAATATCCCTGACCCTCGCACATGGAATACCACGTCGCCATGCCGTCGGTGTCCTTCTCTATCTTGAGGGAATGCGAATCCGTGCGGCCGGATGTCTTGTCCCAGACCGCTCCCGGCTCATCCATGGGACGCCAGTACCACGGATCGAGATCGCCGCTGCGGGGTTCGACCGCGGACATGGACTTTTCGAAGGAGCTTGTCGGCTCGTACATGGGATACTCCCGCCACCCGTCAAGCTCGTCCGGCCTGAGCTGCTTGATCCGCGCCGCGGTGTCCAGTTCGTATGCGCGCTCCTGGGGACACTGGAAAATCCTGAAATGGGTGGTGATCGGATCGAAGAGCTCGTCGACACCGGCGGTATACGCCATGTGGACATCATAGGCCCAGGGGCAGATGCTGATGGAGGTCTTGGAGGACGTGCCGCCCATGACCTGGATGGCGGGGTTCCCGTCGGGCTCGTATACGCAGGCGAAGAGACCGTCGGGCTTGAGCCTGATCCCTCCCTTCTGGGAATTGGAGACATGGTGATGCGGACAGGCCATGACCGTGCCGTCGGGCGTCTCGTAGGCGAACTTTGAATACCGTCCCTTCCACATTCCGGGGAAACGCTGTGACGGCGCGGGGCAGTCGTTGAACCAGGGATCGCAGTATTCGAAACGCACGGAAGAGCCGGATATGATGCTCTCCGGCTTGTGAATGACCGTGTTGTCCCTGAAATCGTACACATAGCTCTCCAGTTCGTCGTCATAGGTTACGGTGAGGACGCGGGTGACGGTGATGGTGTCCCACGGGTCCCTGACCGTGAAGGTGACGGTCAAACGGTCTGTACCCCGTCCCGACACCTCGAGACCATCGAGAACGTCGGTGATGACCTTGCCGGTCTTCCAATAGAGCTGGACCGCCTCCACGAGGGGCTCTCCGCCGGGAGTGAGCTTCAGGTCGCGCAGCAGGATCGGTCTCGGCACCGCGCTGAACATCATGAGCGCCTGCATCGGTTCGTCGAGTGTTCCCATCTCGAAACGGGCTATGGGATCGTCACCGTCGTAGATCCACTGTTCATAGTTGGCGTCTCCCCTGACACGCCAGGTGAATACGGGTGTGTGTGCGGCCATGGCGGCAGGCGCGATCATTGAAAGGAGCAGCATCGTCATCAGAGCAATCGAAAAGAAGCGTTTCATCGAACCTCCTGCGAGAGTGGTGATTGTATGTGATTCACATCCATCCAATGAACACGCTTTACACGCAGAAGTCAAGCGGCAAACACGCTTTTTAATGCATCCGGGAGCGACGCATGCCGGCTGCCGGTGAAAAAGATAAACGGGAAAGATGAAAAGCTTTCTTGCAGATCGCACCCCAATGGACATATTTTACAGAATCTTATATACCTCTCTCCAGATAATGTCAACACTGCCGTGTCCGGCGGAGAAGAAAGTGAGGAGATTGTGAACATACTCGAGCTCAAAAACCTCAGTCTCGAACTGGACGGGAAACGTATTCTCAACGACCTCTCCTTAGACATCTGGGACGGGCACGTCCACGCCGTCGTGGGTCCCAACGGCGCGGGCAAGTCCACGCTCGCCTATACCATCATGGGCCTGCCCGGCTATCGCGATTTCGATGGGGACATTCTTTTCGAGGGTGAATCGATCAGGGACCTGTCTGTCGACGGCCGTGCGCGTAAAGGCGTCACCCTGGCATGGCAGGAGCCGGCCCGTTTCGAGGGGCTCACGGTTCATGAATTCATCCGCGCCTCGGCCGGAAACGCCGGAACGGCTGTTGTGAAAGACGCGCTCGAGAAGGTGGGGCTCTCCGGGGATTATCTCGCGCGCGCGGTTGACAAGACCCTGAGCGGCGGCGAGCGCAAGAAGGTCGAGCTGGCCTCCATCATCGCCATGGAACCCCGCCTCGTCCTCCTGGACGAACCCGACTCCGGCATCGACGTGGAATCCCTCGAGCGCATCTTCGACGCGATCGAACTGTTCAAAGAGCGGGGTGCGACGGTGGTCCTCATCACCCACAGCCCGACCGTGCTGGAACACGCCGAGCATGCCTACCTTCTGTGTTGCGGTGGCCTCCTCCGCAAGGGGCCGGTTACATCGATCGATCCGTTCTTCCGCAACAAGTGCGGCACATGCGATCATCTCAACGAGCCTTCGGCGGACGAGCTTTCGGGGAAGGAGGTGTCGGCATGAGCGAAGATGTCATTCTCGACGAACTGTTTGCGAATATCGAAGACGAACGCAAAATCATGAACGCCCCTGAGATCGCCCATGTTGTCATCGACGGCAACCGGGTCCTCGGCCTGCGGGCGGTTCCGGGGCTGGATGTTAAGGTGGACGAACTCGAGGACGGGATCAGCGCCCGCGTGACCGTTGACACGGGAGCGGTGATACGCAAGCAGGTCCACATGTGTTTCGGCGTAACCCCCGAATCGGGCGTACAGCGCATCGACATGGACGTGGATGTGGGGGCGGGCGCCGCCATATCCATTCTCGCGCACTGCGTGTTCCCGAACGCCGTCGATGTCCGGCACATCATGGACGCACGCATCCGGGTCGGAAAAAACGCCTCCTATTCCTATCTCGAAAAGCACGTGCACGGCGACAGGGGCGGTGTCAGGGTGCTGCCGAAAGCGAAAATCATCCTCGATGAAGGCGCGCGTTTCAAAACGGAATTCGAGCTGGTCAAGGGACGTGTGGGATACATGGAGATCGACTACGACACCGACTGCGGCGAAGGCAGTGTCCTCGAAATGATCGCCCGTGTCAACGCCGCCGGGGACGATGTCCTGACCGTGCGGGAGGCGGGAACTCTCGCCGCACGGGCAACCGGCGTTCTCACGACCAAGATCGCTCTCAGGGACCGCGCGAAGGCCGACATCTACAACAAGCTCACAGCCACCGGCCCCCATGCCCGCGGCCATGTGGACTGCAAGGAGATCGTCCAGGACGAGGCGGTCGCCACCGCCACACCCATCGTCGAGGTGCGTCATCCCCAGGCCCATGTCACACACGAGGCCTCCATCGGAAGCGTGGACTCGAAACAGCTCCAGACGCTCATGTCACGCGGTTTGAGCGAGGACGACGCCACTGAACTCATTATCGGAGGCCTGCTTGCATGAGGCCCTGACGGGAAAGGATTATCGATGTCCACACTGACCTTTTACGGCGCCGCGGGCACGGTGACCGGTTCGCGCTTTCTCCTCGACCTCGCCGGAGAACGGACCCTCGTTGACTGCGGTCTTTTCCAGGGGCCAAAGGAAAACAGGCTCCGCAACTGGGACACCTTTCCCCACGATCCGGCCGATATCGCGCGCGTTCTCCTCACGCACGCCCACATCGACCACACCGGTTATCTGCCGCGTCTGGCGCGTGACGGTTTCAGCGGAGAGGTGCGCTGTACGCACGCCACCCGAGACCTCTGCGAGATCATGCTCCGCGACAGCGCCCATCTGCAGGAGGAGGATGCGAAATGGGCGAACAGGAAGGGCTTCTCCAAACATTCACCCGCCCTGCCACTCTATACGGTCGATGACGCTGAAAAAGCGCTTGGACGCTTTCGCCCCGTCCATTACGGTCAGGATGTCATGCTGTCGGAAAAAGTCCGCCTCAAACTCAAGGACTCGGGACATATCCTCGGCTCCGCCTTTATCGACATCAGGACCGAGCTCAACGGCAGAACCCGGAAGATTCTTTTCAGCGGGGACATCGGCCGCCCCGCACGACCCGACCTCCGTGAACCGGCCCAGGTCTTCAACGTCGACTATCTCATTCTCGAATCCACCTATGGCGATCGTCTGCACGAGCGGAAGGTGTCACCGGCGGAGGAAATCGCCCGTGTCATCAATGAAAGCGTGGAGCGGGGCGGCATTCTTCTCATACCCTCCTTCGCCGTGGGTAGAACCCAGACGCTTCTCTACATCATCCGTGAACTGGAGGAACAGGGCGCGATCCCGTCGCTCCCGGTCTATATGGATTCGCCCATGTCCATTCACACAACGGATATCTTCGACAAGCGCCTTCCGGAACTCAATCTGTCAAGCCGTGTCGCCGTGCTCGAAGGGGCCAGGCTCTTTCATCCCCGGCAGCTGCACATGTGCATTTCACGCAATCAATCGAAGGCGATCAATGACATCGACAAAGGGGCTGTCGTCATATCCTCCAGCGGCATGGCGACGGGCGGGCGCATTCTTCACCATCTCCTGCACCGTCTCCCCCATCCCGAGCACACCGTTCTGTTCATTGGGTATCAGGCGCACGGTACCCGTGGACGGACCATTCTCGAAGGCTCGGAGACGGTCAGAATCCATGGCGGAGACATTCCGGTGAGGTCTCATGTCGAATACGTGGGCGGATTGTCCGGCCATGGTGACTACAACGAGATAC
>CAYNWJ010000015.1:0-21436 GCA_964400815.1 uncultured bacterium | reverse complement strand
CAGGATTCCAATCGTGGTTCATCCCGTAATCCCGAAAATCCCGGTTCAGAAACTGTAAAACCTCGAAATATTAGTTTGTACTGGAAAATGGGGAATTGCCATGTGGATTTTTCTGTTGATTCCGCACCCGGGCCTTCCTATATTTCCACAGCCTGAAACAACCGTCAGGATACCCCGGCGAATACAACCGTACTGGACCGTGACATGTTCAAAAAATCCCTCTCGTATATTCTCGTTCTCCTGCTCTTCATTATCGCTGCAAACTGTGCGGGCAACGGTCCCAAGCCGGGTACGGGGGGGACGGGGACGGCCCGGGAAATACAGGAAACGGATCATCCGTCCTATCCCGACGGTGTCTCCTGTTATGTCTGCCACAAGAATGACATTCCCCGCCGCGAATTCCACAGCGGATTCGGCAACAAATGCGAGACCTGTCATGTGGAAACCACCTGGATGGCGAAGAATTATCCGCACGAAGAATGGCCTCTCGACGAGGTACACCGTGTTCGCTGCACCCGGTGCCACATCCAGGCGGGTGACTACAATTTTGCGGCATATCGATGCTGGGGATGCCATCACACCGAAGAGGGGATACGCGAATCGCACAAGGAGCTGAATCCGCCGCATCTCATGGAATGCGCCGGATGCCACACCCATTCGGGCTCGATGCAGTAGCCGCCGGCGTATGTTCTGCGGCTGGTAAATTAATACATTGCAAAAGATCTATGCGACGGTCGTTTTTCAGGCCGTCTTTTTCGTTCATACAGGGATGGGAGGAGAAAAGATGGGTCAGACGATCATGGGAATGCCGTTGGTTTCGTTCCTTGTCGTGACCGGTGTGCCCGCGGGCATTGTCATTGCCCTGTTTATCTGGGGCCTGACGTTTCCGGCAGGGAATCGGGAAAAGGGTGACGGAGGTGGAACATCCGGTGAAAACGGGAGGAAAGGATGAAGGGTGGACTGGTGATTTCATGGATGATCGCGGCCGCATATTTCGGCTTCCTCATCTGGGTGGGATATTTCGCGTCGAAACGTATCAAGAATTTCGAAGGCTATATCATAGCAGGCCGAAGCATCGGCTTCTGGATGTTCACGATCCTGGTCATTGCCTCGTGCATGAGCGGCATGACCATTCTCGGGGCGTCAGGCCTCGGATACATCGCCGGCTGGCCATCGATATGGGAGCAGGTTTTCGTTCCTTTGAGCTGCGCGCTCACCATTCTCCTGTTCGGCACCAAGCTCCATCGCATCGCGTCGAAGAACGGGTATCTGACGCTTCAGGATTACCTGGCGCACCGGTATGAAAGCCCCCGGCTGGTCAGGGGACTCGCCGGACTGACCGTGTTCTCGGTATCCCTCATCTATCTCGTGGGACAATATACGGCGGTGGGGATCACCCTCCAGCGCGTTCTCCACATGTCCTATTCCACTTCGGTCATCGTGGGGGCGGTGATCGTGACCTTCTATGTCTTTTTCGGCGGCCTGTACGCGGTGAGCTGGACATCCCTGGTGCAGGGTCTCATTCTGATCATCGGTGTCCTGGCTGTCGCTCCCGTCATCATTTTCAAGGCGGGCGGCCTGACGCATATCAATGAAACCCTGCAATCGATCGATCCGAACCTGGTGCATGCCGCGTTTCCCCAGGTGCACCCTCCGGCGGCTCCCTATGCGTTCATGACGCCGCTTTTCATCATCTCGTTCGCACTGCTTTTGTCGCTGGGGCTCGCCTCGGCGCCCCATGTCATAAACAACGTTCTCGCGGCGAAGAGCAACTCCTATTTCCGCTGGGCACCCCTCCTTGCCTTTTCCATCTATGTCGTCATATTCTATCTCATCAAGATCGTGGGATTCGCGGCGCGCACCATGGTCGAGGACGGTATCATCCATCTCCCCGCGGGTGTGCCCAATCCCCAGGACTTCTGTTTCATCGTGGCGGTGGAGCACGCCTTCGGGCCCGTTGTCTGGACCTTCTTCGGGATGATCGTTCTCGCCGCGGTGATGTCCACCACGGACCGCCTGCTCCTCACGATCGGCTCATCCTTCGCCTGGGATGTGTACCGTAACCTCTTCCGGCCGGACGCCCCGGACAAAAGCGTGACGGCGGTGAGCAGGCTCGTGGTGTTCCTTGCGGCCGTCGTTTCCATCATTCTCGCCCTCCATCCGCCGAAACTTCTCGCCTGGCTCATCTGGATGGGCATCGGCATCATGCTCGCCGTATTCGTCACGCCGATCCTGGCGGGGCTCTACTGGAAACGAGCGAACCGGGCCGGTGCGGTCGCGGGAATGGCTGTGGGCATGGCGAGCGCCTTCATTTTCGGCTGGCTGGGAAAATTCGTGATCAAGCTGCCGTTCCATTTCAGTTTCATTCCCTTCATCCTCGCCGTCGTGGTCATGGTCGTGGCGAGCCTGGCGACCTCACCGCCCGACGATACGGTGATAGGGGAGACGGATACCGGATTGTGGTTCTGAAGGAATGCGCAGACCGTCAGGTATCGATTCCACCGCTGTTCACGTCCAATCCTTGATTCGGCGGGCCGATGGCAGTATACTTGATATTGAACACGCAAAAACCGGCAGCCGCACACGGGGACGAAGAAAGCGCGAACTACGGGAACAACCGAACGAAAGGTTCGAGGCATGTCAAAACCAGCCTATTTCGACTGCAACTGCTTCATCGGGAGGGTGGCCTATCCGATGCTTCTCGACAATTTCGACGTGGCGGGGCTCCGTCGCGAGATGAAAACGGCCGGCATCGAAGAGGCCCTCGTCTACCACAGCGTGGGCCGCGCCGCCAACCCTCCCCTGGGGAACCGTTTGCTCATGGAGGCCATCGGCGATATTCCGGAACTGTCGCCCGTGTGGGTGGTCCTTCCGCACCATACGGGTGAGATCCCGCCGCCGAAGGAACTGCTCGGGGAAATGGAAAAACAGGGCGTTCGCGCGGTCCGGATGTTCCCGACGAAGGACTTCCACAGTTTTTCCCTTGCGGAATGGTGCTCTGGGCCGCTGCTCGCGGCTCTGGCCGAGGCCCGTGTTCCCCTCATCCTCGATATCGAGATCGTTCCCTGGGAATCGGTCCAATCCATTCTGGAGGCCCATCCGGGGCTGCCGGTGATCGCGGCCAATGTCGGATATCGCCACAACCGCTTTTCATATCCCCTTTTGGAGCAGCACGAAACCCTGTACATCGAAACCTCGCGCTATTTCGGAGCGGGCAATTTCGAGGATGTGGTGAATCGTTTCGGCCCGGAGCGGATGCTTTTCGGAACGAACATGCCGCTCTACACGGGGACTGCGGCGGTGACGATGCTCACCTATGCGGAAATCTCCCGTGAGGCCAAAGAGGCCATCGCCGGAAAAACACTCAAAAGACTCCTGAAGGAGGCCCTGTCATGACCGACTATTTCGACCGTGTTCACGAGGGCCTGCCCATCGACGACATGGAGATCATCGATTTTCATGCGCATCTCGGCCCCTATTTCAACATGCACATACCCCGCATGAGCGGCGATGAGATGGTCGCCATGATGGATCTCTGCGGAATCGACAAGACCGTGTTCTCGCCCACGCCGGGCATCTCCTCAGACATCGTGCTGGGAAACGACATGATGCTCGAGAACATCCGTTCCCACCGCGGACGTCTCTATGGCGCCTGCACGGTGAACGGCCATTATCCCGAGCTTTCTGTGGACGAACTCCATCGCTGCTTTACGGAGGAGCGTGATGTCAAGATGATCAAGCTCCATCCATTCCTCAACTGCGGAAAGATGACCGACAGGCGTCTCGACGGCGTCTATGAATTCGCATCCGAACGCAGGCTCTTCGTTCTCGTTCACACATGGCTCGACAACGATCCCTACGGCAGCATGGACATGCTTGCCGAAACCGCGCGCAGATTCCCGGACGCATATTTCCTCATGGGCCATTCGGGAGGACCCTACGGAAGCCGCCGCGCCGTGGAGATCGCCCGCGAGCTGCCCAATGTCTTCCTCGATCTCACCATGTCCATGATACCCGCGCGGCAGGTGGAGTTCTTCACCGCAGAGGTCGGCGCCGAACGGGTCATTTTCGGCACAGACAACCCGTTTATCGATCCGCGTCCCCAGATCGGACGCCTCTGTCTGGCGGAGATTTCCGACGAAGACCGCCGCGCGATCATGGGCGGGAATGTCAGGAAGTATGTGGATTTCGATTGACGGCGCTGGTTTGCGTGACGGAAGTGATGCTTCGGAACGGATGGAGCACACCTCTTGTTCACGAGCGTTCCCGAATATACCGTGTGTGCGCCTCTGGCCGTGTGAATATCGGCCGAATGAACCGCTGAACGGCAGCGGATTCAATGACTTTCAGCTTTTGCGCCTTGCCTGCCGGCTGCGCACGTGGTATTTTACTGTGTCTCTGCCGATTTTTCCTTTATTCTCTTCAATATATCGTATAATATGAATATAACCGAAACGAAAAAACGGATTCCCCTTGAGTCGATGGGGTTCAGCCCTTCGACCGAGACCACGTTCCTCGCAGCTGTTGTCGGTATTCTCGGCAGTTTCGGCGCCCTGTTCTTCAAGCATCTCATCGCCTTTCTCCAGAAAATGTTCTGGCACACGGCCGACATGGCGCCGGAAACCCTCCTGGCCGTACCCGTTCACTATCGAATCGCCATTCCCGTCATCGGCGGGCTCCTCGTCGGGCCCCTCGTGTATTTTTTCGCCCGTGAGGCCAAGGGACACGGTGTGCCCGAGGTCATGGTCGCGGTCGTCACCCGCAACAGCATCATCCGTCCCGCGGTCGTTCTGGTAAAAACCTTCGCTTCGGCGCTTTCCATCAGCAGCGGAGGTTCGGTCGGGCGTGAGGGACCGATCGTTCAGATCGGCGCGGCGATCGCATCGACCACGGGTCAGCTCTTCCGTCTCCGTCCGGCCCAGATGAAAACGCTGGTCGGCTGCGGCGTGGCTGCCGGAATCGGAGCCACCTTCAACGCGCCGATTGCGGGAACACTGTTCGCCCTCGAACTCATCGTGAGCGATTTCGGGCTGACATCCTTCACACCGATCATCGTGGCGGCTGTCACATCCACGGCCATCACGCGCCATTTCGAGGGCAACACGCTTGCATTCTATCTGCCGCATTTCCAGATGATTTCCCTCTGGGAGCTGTTCATCTATCTGGTCCTGGGCCTGTTCGCCGGTTTCATCGGTTTTTTCTTCTCCTGGTTTCTCTACCGCGCTGAAGATATTTTCAATGGCTCACGGGCGCCCGAATGGCTGCGCCCCGCCGCCGGAGGATTGATCGTCGGCATCATCGCCATCTGGTTTCCCCATGTCATGGGGGTCGGGTATGAAACCATCGGGGAGATTTTCACCGGCAGAATGACACTCTCGATCATGGCGCTCATGGTTCTTCTCAAAATACTTGCCACCTGTGTCACCGTCGGATCGGGCGGTTCCGGTGGAATTTTCGCGCCATCGCTTTTCATCGGCGCCATGCTCGGCGGATGCTTCGGCACCGCAGTCAATGCGATCTTCCCGGAAATGACCGGTGCAGTGGGAGCCTATGCACTGGTGGGCATGGCGGCCGTGAACGCGGCTTCGACTCTGGCGCCTCTTTCAGCCATCATCATTCTCGTCGAGCTGACCGACAACTACAGCATCATCCTGCCCCTGATGCTCACGGTTGTCGTTTCCACGTTCATCTCGCGGAAGATCAGTCCGGAATCGATCTATACGAGGAAGCTCTCCCGCCGCGGCATTCAACTGCATATGGGGGAGGATGTCAATATTCTCAAGTCCGTGGGCGTGCGCGATATTCTCCGTCACGACGAATCGGTCATTCGCGACGATGCCGTTGTGGACGACCTCATCAATCTGGCCCTGAAAAAACACCGTAACGTCATCTTCATCGTGGACGAGGGCAACCACTACGAAGGCCTCATATCGATCCAGAACATAAAACACGCCCTCCGTGATCATCGGGCCCACAGCGAACGCAGGGATATGAGTGAATTCGCCGAATATTCGCCGTCCGTGGGAGTCTCGGAGACACTCGATACGGCGTTGAATGTCTTTGGGCAGTATGGATATGACCGTCTGCCGGTGGTGGACGAGAACAACACACTCGTGGGATCGATCGTAATCGGCGATGTCATCGCCCAGTACAACCGCGAGGTCAGCAACCGCAACATCGCCATCGAACTCGGCGCGGTGATTCACAGCTCGGAAAAACCGGACCGGCTCAAGCTCAGCGGTGATGTGGTCGTGACCGAGATTCCCGTACCGAAATGGATGCACGGCAAGACGATCGAGGAAATAGGCATCAGGAAGAATTACGGTGTGTCGATTTTTCTCGTGAACGAGTTCAGAAAAGGGGAGGATTCGCGGATGATCACGCCGGGCAGCAAATATGTGCTGCATGACGGTGATATTCTGCTTGTCAGCGGCACGAACGAGGACATCGACCGCGTCGCTTCCCGATCGATGGAATCCCCGCCTTCATAACCGCCCCGCCGATTTCGCCGTGCAGCCCGGCTCTCTGAAGCTGTTCGTATCCATCTCAATGCGATGCAGGACGGAGCCGAAGTGTTCCCCTGCCGGCGCCGCTGTCTACACCTGGCTGAGATAGTATTCGGGATTGATGCGGTACTGCCGGTGATCGAGGCCGCGCCTGATACGGCCGTAGGCGCCGGAATCGCTTTTCAGGTCGACGATCTCCCAGTTCCCGCGTGTGATGATGACGCCGGGCTCGTCCTTCTTGATTTTGTCGTAGTTCTTGATCTTCTTCTTGGTCTGGAAGACGATGACGACCGGCTTGAGCGGGTCCGCCAGATTACGGTCCGCGACGAGCCCCAGCCTGCCGGATGTCAGTTCGACCATATTGCCGACGGGGAACACGCCCACGTGCTTTATGAACAGCTTCGTGATCTTTGGGTCGAATTTTGTACCGGCCTCGCTCAGGATCTCGGCGTTCACCATGTGGGGGGGGATTCCCTGGCGATGGGGCCGGGAAGAGGTCATGGCGTTATATACATCGGCGATCGCGAACAGTTTCGATATTGCGTGAATGTCTTCGCCCTTGAGTCCGTTGGGATAGCCGGAACCGTCGAACCGCTCATGATGCTGAATGATGATCGTTTCGATGAGCGGATCGTTCACACCGTTCTTCTTGAGAAAGTTGACCGTGTATTCCGGGTGTTTCTGTATTTCCTCGACCTCTTTTCTGGAAAGGCCCGAGGGACGCTGAATCAGCCGCGAGGGATAGCTTGTCATGCCGAGGTCGGCAAGAAGCACGCCGCAGCCGAAACGCTTGATGTCCGAATAGTTGAGCTTGAGTGACGTGGCGACCGAAAGGCACAGGACCGTGGTGTTGACTGAATGGCTGAACGTGAATTCCGAAATCCCCTTCAGGCGCACCATGGCGATGAGGATATCGATGTTGTTTTCGACGAACAGGATGACTTCCTTCATCAGGTTCGCCACGACTTCGTTCTTGATGAGGGTCCGCGATGTGAAATTGTTCGAAATGAAATTCGTTGCCGATGTCGTGAACGAATCGAGATACCGTGTGATCATCGCTTCGGTCGATTTGCCGTCGCGCTTGGATTTCGCCACATCCTCCCACCGCTGCTGATCGAGGAGCGAGAGAAATGTGTCCTTGCCCGAGACCGTGTCAATTTCGACGTTCTTGACGCCGGCGGCCTTGAGATGCCGGATCTGGGATTCGTTCTCGATCGTGGTCCCGGCATGCAGAAGCAGCACGCGTTTGTTCTTGATCTCGCCATACACGGGATTGGCAAGTGACATGCCGATCCTGAGCTTGCCGATATCGATCTTTTTTATCGCCACGGTTGACTCCGGAAATGACGGCTCCTGACCCTGAGCCCGGCGGGGAAAAAGGTGTTTGATGAATTCCGGGCTGTATGTATCTTATTGATATTATGGAGCCATTATTGTTTTCGGGTGATAATTGGATTGAATAATAAGCAAATATCAACGACATGGTCACGCCCGAAGACAAGGAGCGCGGTGATAATTGGATTGAATAATAAGCAAATAGCAACCGTTGAATCAAGAGGAATAATGCATATCCCGGCCGGGCTTCTTCCCGATTTCAGGAAATGGATGCGCTTTCCATCTTCCTTGACACTATCGGTACTTGCGCCGTGTATCTTTACCGCGACGCTGTCGATGGCCGGTGACACGCCGCCCGTGATGGATGAGATCGTCGTGTCGCCGCCGACGGTTCGCTCTCTCGATATTCCCGGGGCTGAGACGCGTATTGTCGGCAGGGAACAGATCCGCGCTTCGGGAGCCTCAGACATACCCGATCTCCTGGAGCGTCTCGCAGGTGTGGACATCATCTCCCGCGGGACACCCGGAAGCCAGGCCGACATCACGATCCGCGGGTCATCCGCTGAAAGCGTGCTTGTGCTTGTCAACGGCATCAGGGCCTCCGATCCCCAGACCGGGCATTTTACCATGAACATCCCGGTCGATCTCGCATCCGTCGAGCGCATCGAGGTGATGACGGGAGGCGGATCGTCCGTCTTTGGACCATCGGCTGCCGGCGGCGTGGTGAATATCGTCACGAGCGGTGGTGAATCTGCCGGACAGACAGGCGGCTTCCGTGCTGGTTCGCATGCCACCGGAGAGGCCCGTGTTGCCATGGCGTCCGTTTTCGGGCGTTCCCGTGTCATGCTTGCCGCTTCGGGCATCCGGTCGGACGGATACCGCAGCGGGAGCGGCCTTTCCGGCGAAGGACTGGCGGTGTCGGGGGAATATGAAGCCTCCGGTCTTTCCCTGCTCTGGAATACGGGGTACCGGTCACGGCGGTTCGGCGCGGCGGATTTCTACGGACCGTATCCGTCATACGAGGAAACGATGACCGTTCAGGGCGGTCTCAACGCGCGGATGTCCCTTCCGTCCGGGTCGGCTGTCCGTCTGAGAGCGGGGGCGCGGGGCCACGGTGATGATTTCATCCTTGTCCGTGACGACCCGGAGCGCTATTCGAACACGCATTACAACCGCTCCTATTCGCTCGCCGCGGAATACCTCGGTTCCGGAGGCGGCCTGGCCTACACCGCGGGAATGGAAATCGAGCGTCTCGGGATCACGAGCCCCGGGCTGGGTAATCACGGGGATGACAGCAGGGCGGTCTACGGCGACGTGTCCCTTCAACGGGGAAGCATCACCGGCGTCATGTCCGGACGCCTGCACCATGACAGACGGAACGGCCTGGTCATCTGCCCGGGATTCGGTCTGGAATCCTCCCTTTCCGGGGACATCGATCTCGCCTTCAGGGCGGAACGCTCATACCGGACACCGACCTATACGGAACGCTATTACACAAGTCCGGCAAACCGCGGCGACCCGGACCTGAAATCCGAACGAAGCTGGTCGATGGAAACGGGTGCATCGATCACGAAGGCGGAGGGAGCGGGCGGCGTCACTGTTTTTTTCCGCAGCACCGCTGACGCAGTGGACTGGATACGGCGTGACGGCGAAACGCTCTGGAGGGCCGCGAATCATGGCAGGATCGGCACGACGGGTTTGAGCCTTCATGGAAAACACCTGCTCTCGCGGACGTGGCGGGCCGGTCTCGAGGTGCTCCACCTGCGGCAATGGGTTTCAGGCAGGAAGGGAACAGAGTCGAAATACGCCCTCGATCCCGTCGAATTCGCCATGGTTCCCTCACTGGCCGGAGTCCTTCCGGGCGCTGTGTCGGTGTCGTTTTCGGCGCGCTATGAAAGGCGGGCGGTTCTGGGGCGGTCGTTTCCGGCAACCGTGTTCCTGTCCCGCGATATTATGGGAACAGTGCTTTCGCTGACCGTGCGTAATGTGTTCGACGACCGGTACGACAGTATTCCCGGTCTTCCGGCGCCCGGACGATGGCTCACTGTTGCTCTCGACCGGTCGTTTTAGTATCCCGGCACTGACTCTCGTATTGAAGATGCCGGAGCGCTTCAAACCGGAACAATCGAAGGAAAATGCATGATCAGAAAATGGAAAAGGTACGCACTTCTCGCAATGCTTCTCGCGGCCCTCTTGGGGGCGGCGTCCCCGGCAGCGAAGGCCGAACCGACGAGCCATCTGCCGCGTTCCCACCGGGCCTATGACTTTCTCACGCGCATGGAGCATGTGTTCCCCGAGATCCGTCCACTCCCTGGCTCACGCCCGATCACCAGAATCGAGGCCGCCCGCATGCTGGTGATCCTGTCCCCGAAACGCGGCTACATGACGGCGGCCGACAGGGAGGAACTCCTGTGCCTCCTGGCCGAGTTTCAGGACGATTATCTTCCGCGCGGATCGGGTCTCGCCAATGATCCGGGACCGGTCGAACGCCTTCCGGACTTCCTCGAGGACCACATCTACCGTAACAGACGCAATCTCTATTCGACGAAAAGCGACCATTATTCGCTCTATCTCGATCCGGTCATCGTCCGCTCGGCCAGTGTGGGAAAGCTCCACGGCGGCGGAGACGATGATGTGTATACCTCGACGAACGGTCTGATAGTTCGCGGAACCATCGGCAATCATCTGGGCTACCATATCGATGTCAGGGATTCGCGGGAATGGGGAAGCCGCGACTATCCCGAGGATACCTCGGCGACACTTCCGGGCACGGGGTTCGCCTCATTCAAGGGCGATCACGCCGAATTCGACGAGACCAATGCACAGATCACCTGGAACGACGGTCCCTTCACGGTATCATTCGGCCGCGGCAGAAATGTCTGGGGCCGTGGACGGCGGGGGAGCCTCATGCTTTCGGATTACGGGGCGCCGTATGACATGCTGCGCCTCGAGGCTGATTTCTGGCGGCTGCGCTTCACCTTCTTCACCGCCGAGCTTGAGCAGTATCCGCCCCTCGCCGAATATTACTATTCGAGCCCGCCCGGCATCCCGGCCGACTCGGTGGCGGTCAAGAAATACATGAGCGGCCACCGTCTGGAGATTGATCTCGGCGAGCGCCTGCAACTGGGACTTCAGGAAACGGTGGTGTTCGGCGGACGGTGGGATATGACCTATCTGAACCCGGTCATGTTCCTCAAGGGCGCGGAGCATGCCAACGGGGATCACGACAACGCCGCGATGGGCGCCGACTTCCGCTTCTTCGTGCACCGGAGCCATTCCGTGTACGGCGAACTTCTCATCGACGACATCACCACGACGAAACTGGGGACGGACTGGTATGGCAACAAGATCGCGTGGCAGCTCGGGACCTTCATCGTCGCGCCGTTCGGTTTCAGGGACATGGACGCACGGCTCGAATACAGCCGTCTCAGCCCGTGGGTATACACCCACCGTCATCAGATAAACACCTATACGCATTACGGCGATGTGCTCGGGCACAGGGCCGGGCCCAACGCTGATGAATTCCATGCGGAACTACGCCGTCGTTTTTCCCGTAGACTCCATGTTTCACTGGCGTGGACGGCGGGACGGCACGGTGAGAATACAACCGGAAGGAATGTGGGCGGCGATCCGCTCGCGGGATTCATGCCGGGAGATTCGAAAAAAGCGGCGTTTCTCGCCGGCCGTGTGGTGAAATCCAGCACGGTTCAGGCGGCTGTTTCCTATGAAATTCTCTGGCGGCTGATTCTGCGGGCGGGATATGCCTTCGAGGACGTGGACGGCGACGGTGTGAATATCTTCAACCTGTCCCTTGGACTCAATCAATAAGGAGGTTTATACATGGCGCGAGTCAATATGGAACAGATCGTGGAGGACCTGGACGAACAGTTCGGCCGCGTGCTCAAGGCTGTTGTTGACGAGGCATCGCCCGGCAACGAGCTCGATTCGCGCGCTCTCCTGCGCATCTTTCGCGCCAGGATGGAGCGGTGTTTCGACCGGTGGGAACATGTCAGCGACCGGGCGGTTGATGCCGGGTATTGAAGAGTGCGGGCCCTGGTGGTCTCGACGCTTTCTCTGTCACGATGATGCGGGAGTCATAAGCAGATGCGGTGTGCTTTCACGCGAATATGTTTTATTTTCATCGCCTTGCTGGCGTGCGCCCCGGCGGCCCTGGCTCAGGATGGGGCGGCAGGAGATTCGCTCCTGTATTCCTTCATCACCACCTGGGGCACCGGGGGGGATCACCAGCTCCTCGCCCGTAAGGCGGCGGCGATCGGTCAGTTCAAAAACCAGAACACCCTCGCGATCAGTTTCGGTTCCCTGATCGGGGAGACCAGGCTCGTGGAAAACGACAACGGTCTCCGTTTTCTCCGCGCCGCGAAGGAGGGCGGACTCGATTGTGTGATCCCCGCCGCCGGTGAATTTCTGCCGGGTGTTCAGAACCTACGCATCCTTTCAGAATTTTCGGGCGTACCGGTCTTTCTTTCCGCAAACATTGTGGTCGAGCGCACGATGCAGCCCGTATTCACGCCCTATATCATCCGCAACTTTGCAGGCCTCCGCATTTGTGTGATCGGCCTTTCGGACACCGATATCATCATGAACACGCCCGATGAGAACGTGACCGGCATCGAGGTCCTCCCCTTCGAGGAAGCGCTCGAGAAGATCATGGACCGTGTGGCGGGGGAATATCCCGATCGTGTGGTCGTCGCGGGGAGGATCGGCCGGCCGGTGATCGAAAACCTGGTCAGGCGCTTTCCCGCCATCGACACGTTCATCACCAACAGACGGAGCGAAGGCTTCGTCGACAAGTTCAGCTCAGCCACGAGCATCATCGTCGCCGACCGCCCGGTATACATAGCCCTCGAGGAACCGAACACGCTGGGGCGTCTGACCGTGAACTATTCGGATGGCATCGAGACCCGGGCCTTTTCGACGATAACGCTTCCCGATGATTATACCGCCTCGGAAAAGATACTCGAAAACCTCGGCGCCGTGATCGAAGAGATAGAACAGCGTGACCGTGAGGAGCAATCGATACGGAAAGCGGGAGAAGAGGTTGCCTCTATTCTTGCGGACTACTATGAACCCGATGCCGTCCTCATCGACCGTGAGGCCCTCTATTATTATCCTCTCGAAGACAGCCTCACTCTCTTCGAACTGGAGAAAGTGGTCAAGCCGGACCGCGGTCTGGTCAGGCTCACCCTCGAGGGCCGTCATCTCGCCTCGATCCTCGAACGCAGCGAAGAAGCGGACCCGCCGGAAAAGCTTCATGTCGGCGGCATCAGCGATGACGGCAAGATTGACGACATACCCATCCAGGACGACAGGTCATACGATATCGTCACCACGGCGCGTCTGGCCGGAGGCGGTTTGGGATACAATCAGTTCTATCTCGCCGAAACCAGAACGATACTCTCCGAAACAATGCTCGAAGTCGTGGAAGGCTATCTCGTCGAGAAGGATCGCCGGATACGGGAAGCGGAAGAGGTCAAAAACTGGTCACTTTCCCTCAATCTTTCCATCGGCTCGAACTTCAACAAGACCGAGGTGGACAAGGACCAGGAACTCTATGGAGACGTGCCGCCCAAGGAATTCAGGAGTCTCAAGGACCTGTTCACCGGCCTGTTCGAAATTCAGTCCTGGGATGACAAATTCACCCTGACCCTCAAGCGCCATCTCATCGAATCGCGCCTGCGGGCCCGCTACATGCGTTCCGGTTACAGGACGGAGGAGGGTGACCTGACCTACAAGGAGGGCGGTGACGATCTTCAGCTTTTCAACAAATACACCTATGACCTTCCCGGCTTCAAGCTGAAACCCTTCGGCGCCATCGATGTCTATTCCGAATTCTACTCTCCCGGCGGCAGGCATCCCATCAGGGCTTCGGCCCGCGCCGGGCTGTCCCGCGAGATCAAGTCGCTGTGGGGCATGGTGCTCGAAGTGGGTCTCGACGGCACGAGGAACTATGTGAACAACGAGAACACGTTCGGAACGACGAACAAGTTCACTCTGAGCAAGTCATTCCCGGCGAAGGGTTTATTCAGCACGCCGACGAAGCTTTCCATCGACGCCCAGATGACCTGGAACCCGATGGCGAAATATCACATGGCCTTTTTCATGCGGAACAGCAACAAGATAGACTTCCAGATATGGAAGCGTTTGAACGCCACGTTCCATGTCCGTTCATACGCCTATCGAGACACGCGTCACCGCAAGGTGGCGATCGGTTTCATCTACAATTTCATGATCAGCTATCTCATGGACTGGAATCTCTGACATGGATGTCCGCTTCATACGCACCGAATTCGACAAGCTGGCCGAACGCCTCGGCATCGAGGTCCGGTACACATCCGGCGGCCCGAACGGATTATGCGTGCTCAAGGGGCGGAGGGTGCTGTTCATTGACAGGGGCCTCGACCGTGAACGGCAGGTGGATGTCTTCATCAGGGAATTCAGACAGCTGGATATCGAGGACATCTATGTGGTCCCCGTACTCAGGCGGCTGCTCCATCTTGATGATGAGGGGGAGGACCGTGAATGGTGAATGCCCGATGGACAGGCGCGCTCCGCGGCGGAAGCGTTCGCCGGAGCGCCATGAAGATGCTTTCGGACGGGACCGGCTATCTCGGGGCGCTTGCAGGGTTTTCCCTTCGCAGCGGACGATCTCCGGGAATGCCCGTTTCCGCCTTTGTGGAACCGACGAATGTCTGCAATCTCCGCTGTCCCGAATGCGCGGCCGGCGCAGGGGCCCTTGGCAGGCCCAAAGGCAGGATGTCCGCCGATGCATTCGTCCGTCTTCTCCATGCACTGCCTCGCACGGTATCGGAACTCTATCTCTGGGGTCAGGGGGAGCCCTTCAAGGCGCCCGACTTCATCACAATGATTGGGGCGGCGTCGGAGCGCGGATTCGGAACGACCGTGTCCACAAACGGCCATTTTCTCGATGATCCGCGGGCGATCGTCGAAAGCGGGCTCGGAACCCTCATCGTTTCTCTCGACGGTCTCGACGCCGAAACCTATTCGTCCTACCGCGTCGGCGGTGATTTCGGGCGTGTTGTCGAAGGGATCGGGGCGGTCGCGGCCGCACGGAACGCTGCGGGCAGCTCATCGCCCGTCATCGTCCTTCAGTGCCTTCTGACCCGGGACACCCTGCCCATGGCGGCTGACTTCCCGCCCTTCGCCCGTTCCATCGGCGCCGACAGGGCGGTCCTCAAGACCATGCAGGTGCTTTCGACCGATACCGCTCCGGGCTGCCTCCCGCACCTGGAAAAGGCCCGGAGATACCGGACGGCTTCCGATGGTTCGCTGGCGGCGGAACGCGCGTTGTTTCTTAAGGACCGCTGTCTCAGAATATACTACAGCTTCCAGGTGGACTGGCAGGGGAATGTGCTGCCCTGTTGTTTCGACAAGGACAGCGAATACATCATGGGCAATCTGTTCCGGGAAGATTTCGAAGATATCTGGAACGGACCTGATTTCGTCGATTTCCGCAGCATGATCAACCGTCACGGCCGTGTGCTCGACATGTGCCGTAACTGTACCGAGGGCTTGAAACGTAAAACCGTCGCCATGCGTGATTTGAGACCGTGACGGCCTGACGGCCGACGGGTCCGGTATTCCCGGGCCCGGGAAGGGATGAACGTGCAGTGAAAAAACATTTCAAACGTCTTCTGACGCTGGTGAAACGCCATGATCGATTGCTCCGGACCGGTGTCGCTCTGGGGATTTTCGCCATTCTGTTCTCGAACATTCACCCGAGGGACATACTGCGGGCCTTCGGCGGGGCGGACCCTCGTTTTCTCGCCGTCGCGGTGCTTCTTCTCTTGCCCAATATCCTTCTTCAGGTGCTCAAATGGGATTTTGTCATGAAGCAGGGCGCCCTGGGCACCGACAGGCGTGACGCGGCCCTGTCCCTGTTCGGGGGATTCTTTCTCGGTGTCGCTTCACCCGGACGGACAGGCGAACTGGCGCGCGGAGTGTTTGTCGAGGGCTGCTCGTCGGTTCGCATCGCCTCGCTCACCATCGTGGACAAGGGGTTCAACCAGGTCATCGTGGTGATAGCGGGGCTCGCCGCGCTTGTCATGCTCCTGCCCTGGCCTTATGCCATTGCGCCGATCATTGCCGAAATGGCGGTGTTCATCATCGTGTTCAACGTCCACCGTCTGGAACCGCATCTCGAACGGCTGCTGCACCGGTTCACCCGCTCTGAACGGGTGGACAACACCCTGGCGGCATTCGACGCCCTCTCCGCGCGGTCCGTGGGAGTCATGCTCGTCTATTCGCTGCTCTTCTATGGGGTGTATACGGTGCAGTTCTATCTGATGGTGCGGGCGTTCACCGACCTTCCCGTATCGGCCGCAGTCAAAACCCTCCCGGTCGTGTACCTGCTTCAGCTCGCCCTGCCCGTTTCGGTGGGGGATTTCGGTGTGAAGGAGATGGCGACGGTCCATCTGCTCGCGCCGTTCGGAGTGTCGGGGGAATTCGCGTTCGGCGCCACGTTCGCAAACAACCTTCTCACCTTTCTTGTCCCGAGCATCGCCGGAGGGTTCATCGTCCTGTTTCTCCATCGCCTGCACGGGAAAGAAGATCCTTCATCAAACGATCATACGCCCCGGCAGTCAGGGAACACACGTCATCGAGCCGTTTCCTGAAGCGGCGGATGTTCCCGAATCCCAGACGGCCGGCGATGCGGCCCGACTCCTCCGGGGTGTCGGGTATGGTGTTGATGGCGCGGCCCGAACCGATGCGGATCGCTTTTTCTGTTTTCACGAGAAAGGAATACTGCTCCAGAAGTGTCGAAACGTCATGCCGCGACATGATTTCCGCTTTTCCGAGTTCCCTGATGATGCCGGGCGTGTCACGTTTCGTGATGACGTTCTGTCCCGAACCGTAATGCACCGCCCACGCCTGCGCAATGAAATCGATGTCGGCGATGCCGCCCGAGCCCGATTTCACGTTCCTCTTTCCCGGATACCTCTTGGCGGCGGCGTCGATCATCCTCGCGCGAATGTCCATCAGCGCAAGCACATCCTCCCCGCGCAGCGGAGCGCCGTACACGAAATCGCCGACCGCTTCCTCCACCTGTTTCCCGAGACGGGCCGAACCCGCGATGTGCGTGGCCCGGACGAGGGCGAGCCGTTCCCAGACCGAGGCGCGCTGGGCGAGATAGCGCCGGTATTCATCCAGGGAAACCGCCAGCACCGAATTTCCTCCCTCCGGCCGCAGACGGGCGTCAACGTCGTACACCTTCAGTGCGCCGCCATCGCCGGTGAGGAGCGACTGGAAACGCTGTGCAAGCCTGATCGATACCGAGGCGGCGTCGAAATCACGGCTTCCCGCGGGAGCCCTGTAGACATAGATCAGGTCGAGGTCCGAACCGAAATCCATCATGCCTGAGCCGAGACGCCCGGCCGCCATAACGCTGAAGGAATAGTCCTTCGGAATGGCACCGGTCTCACGCAGCTTACCGAGGACCCTGACGGCCGACGCGTACACCACGGCGGAAGCCACACCGGAAAGCTCGCGGAAGGTTTCATCGTCCCCTGCCAGGCCGGTGATGTCGCGGGCGCCGATACGCAGGCATTCACGGTTCCTGACGGCACGGCACTTACGGGAAAAATCGACGTCCCCGGGCATGCCGGCTGCGGCCGAAAGTTCCCGCGCGATTCCCGTCCTGTCGAGAGGGTGGAGGATCTCGCCCTCCTCCACGAGCCAGTCGAGGAGCGAGGGGTCCTGCTCGATCAGGCCGGTCAAGAACTCCGACATCCCGCTTATGGTGAGAAGCAGTTCCGCGAATGACGGTCTGGCATCGAGAATGTCGAACAGGACATGACGGGCGTGGTATGATGAAACGATACGGGTGAACCGATCCAGGACGCCGCCGGGATCGGGGAGTTCACCGATCTGTTTCAAGAGGGACGGCACGAAACGTTCGATGCTGTCATGAATGTCGAACCCGGACGTCAGCGAGCCCGTTTCGCCGAACACGAGGCGCGAAAGGGTTTTCGCGTGATCGAGGGGGGCGGCAAATCCGAGACTCTCCATGAAGCGTTTCGTTCCGCTCTCGTCATCCGGATGCATGGCGGCATGCATGACGGCTTCCGCGAAAGATTCACCTTCCTCGGGGCTGAAGATATCCTCGAAAATGGACCTGACTGCGGCGCGTGAGCGGTCGATACGTTCCGAGAGCTCGTGTCCGGGATGATCGGAGTCAATGCCGATGGCCAGATAGGCGGCGATGGCGTCCAGTCCGGCGGGATCGTCCGGCAGGGTGAAGGCGGGAAGAAGCTCGCGCCACTGGAGGGCGTTTTCCACACTGCGATAGAGACGGTATGACGTGGCCAGGGTTTCATGTTCTGCTTCGGAAAGGGCGTCGATGTCCAGCAGCGCATCGAGTGCGGCCAGGGTTCCTGAAACCCGGACGACGGGATGCGCGCCTCCGGTCAGAAGCTGAAGGCACTGGGTGATGAACTCGATGTCGCGGATTCCGCCGGGAAGGAGTTTCAGGTGGGTTTTCTTGCTGCCTTCCGCAACGAGGCGGGCCTCGATCCTGCGTTTCAATTCCACGATCTCACGATTGGGGCTGCGCGAGAGGCTCGACGGATAGATGAAGCCGCCGGCGTTTTCGAGGAACCCTCTCCCGATCTCGATACAGCCCGCCACGGGACGGGCCTTGATGAGCATCTGGCGTTCCCAGGCTTCTCCGCGCATTTCAAGGTAGCGCAGATAATCCTCCGGTGTCCTCACGAGCGGACCGGATGCGCCGTCGGCCCGAAGGCGTGTGTCCACGCGGTAGAAGGCTCCAAGCTCGGTGGCTTCGGTGAGAAGGCGTGTCAGGCGCTCGGCGAGCATGGTGTGATAGCGCCACGAATCGTACCGCCCCCATGAGGAGCCGTCATCGCTGAAAAGGTAGATAAGATCGACGTCCGAACTGACATTCAGCTCACGGCCGCCAAGCTTTCCCAGTCCGAGCACGGCCAGGGAATGGGGTTTGCCGTCGGCGCCGGCCCTTTCGCACAGTTCCCTGTGCGCCAGTTCGAGACATGTCTCCACAGCGGCGTCGGCAAGTTGCGAAAGCGCCCTGTTTATTTCGGGAATCGGCGCTCCGGGGTCCGCATTCCACGCGCAGATTTCGATAAGCCCGACCGTATGGAGACGGTGAAGCGTCTTTATCGCTTCGGACATAATGGCGGAATCACCGGTCCGCCGGAAAAACCTGCCGTGAAAATCCGTATTAGCAGGCGAAGCGGGTGACTTTCCGCAGGTTTCGCACAGGATGTCCGTGAGGAGCGGGTCCGCCGCCAATCGTCCCGACAATGGGGCGCTTGTCGCCAGAACGCGGGCCAGAATGAGCGCGCACGTTTCCGTGAATGCTCCCTCCTTGTAGCGGCCTTCGGCCGATTCCGCGAGCGTTTCGAGGCGCAGAAGGGCGGTTTGCGGATCATGCGTGTGTGCCGCCGCCGCGACGATTGGCCGTGTCCAGGGAAATTTTTCTGAAATAGTATTCATGAGATTGAATATTCATTACAGATGAATCAGTACAGCGCGATTCCGTGAGGCGCGAAGCGGCCGGAAATGTCGGCTGTATGAATGATTCAGGAAAACAAGCTGTGTATGGGCAGAAAGCACCAACACACCCCTGTCACTTGAATAATACGTCATGACAGAAAAAAAAGCAAGATCCCTGAAGAAAAAACTTGCATCCTTTATGAATAAATATTACTTTGTTGTGTGTATGATCGCCTGTGCCTCTCTCTCGGAGGATTTGATGAAAAAAATTGAAGCCTATCTTCGTCCGTTCAAGCTGGACGAGGTGAAGGACGCGCTCGCTGCGATCGGCATAACCGGCATGTCAGTCTCGGAAATCAAGGGGTTCGGCCGTCAGCGTGGGCACACCGAGATTTATCGCGGAAGCGAATATACCGTCGATTTTCTGCCGAAGATTAAAATCGAGATCGTGGTGAAGGACGATGACCTCGAAGCGGCCATCGACGCCATTCTCGATCATGCTTCGACCGGCAGGCTCGGTGATGGAAAAATATTCGTGTATGACGTGCTTGACGCCATCAAGATCCGCACCGGCGAAAGCGGTGACGGGATTCTCTGAGCATATGAGCGTGCGGCCCGGATTTGCGGCACAAAAACATCGGCGGCCTGACATGAACGGCAAGCATGAACGACATGCGGCGATTCGCTCGATAATCGGCGCCGGCGAGGGCGCGACCCAAAAGCATATCAAGCGCCTTCTCGCCGAACGCGGAATCGAAGTCAGCCAGGCGACCCTTTCACGTGACCTGCGCGAGATCGGTGTGGTGCGGGCGCCCTCCGAAAACGGCGGTTCCTCGTACCGGCTCTCCGGCGGGGACTCGGGTGCGTTCATGTCCGCAGACATAACGGGCGCCGCCCGTGAGTTCATGATGGGCAAGGATATCATCGGAAATTTTCTCGTGATCAGGACGAAGCCCGGCAACGCCCGCGATTTCTGCCTCGTTCTGGACAGGCAGCGTTGGGGGGAGATTGTGGGAACCCTCGCGGGGGACGACACGATCCTCGTCATCGCACGGACGGCCGGTGACGCCGAAACAGTGGCCGGACGTCTCGAATAGCGGTTTGGTCACAGTCGCAGCCGGGTGTCAGCAAGCCATGCTATTCATTTCAATCAATCGAACACAGACGGATACCGGGGAGCAGACATGATACGAGCGGGGATTTTCGGCGCATCCGGATATACGGGGCAGCGCCTCGCATATTACCTTTCACGGCACCGTGAAGTGGAAATCGTTTTCGCCACATCACGGACCGACAAGGGCAAGAGGATGTCCGACCTCTATGGCGGCCTGGGCGGCGTGTGTGACATCGTTCTGGTCGACCCGAAAGACGCGGTCTCCATGGACATCGATGTGCTCTTCACATGCGCGCCCGACCAAACCTCCATGAAAGTCGTTCCCGGCTGGTATGACAAAGGTGTGAAGATTGTCGATCTCGCCGGTGATTTCCGCATGGAAACGGCAGAAGCCTATGAGACGTGGTACGGTGCCGCCCACGAAGCGCCGGAATACATTGAAAAGGCGGTGTTCGGCCTGACAGAAGTGAACCGTGAGGACATCCGCGGCGCACGGCTCGTGGCGAATCCGGGGTGTTATCCCACATCCGTGCTGCTCGGTCTGACGCCGCTCATACGTGAGGGACTCGCCGACTGTTCGGCCGTCCATGTCAACAGTGTCAGCGGCATCAGCGGTGCGGGCAAGGGATTGAGTGCATACAAGCTCTTCTACGAGACCGACTCGAACGTGCTCCCCTACAAGCACGGCCGTGTCCACAAGCACGCCGGCGAAATGGAACAGGAACTCGCGAAACTTTCCGGCGAGCCCTGTGCCGTGTCATTCGCACCCCATGTCATACCGGTGAAGACGGGCATCCTTTCCACCATTCTTGTCGGTCTCAAGCGCCAGGTGACGCGTGACGATCTGCTCGACCTTTATGCCGCATACTGGAGGGACGAATTTTTCGTCCGTTTCCACGCTGACCGTCTGCCTGAAAGCAAGTTCGTGGCCGACACCAATTTCTGCGATATCGGCCTGACCCTGCTCGAC
>CAYNWJ010000014.1:14523-21437 GCA_964400815.1 uncultured bacterium | reverse complement strand
GGGGATCACCAAAGGGTTGGGATTGTTTCTCTCGGCCTGACCCACGGCACGGGCAAGGGGATCACGCTCACGAGCATCACGAAGCCCGAATCGTCAGCAGCGGGTTCGAGCGACAGGATTCCCGGCCTGATGTCGATGGTTTTCGTTCCTTTCTTCGTTTCACGCGTCACCGTGATGGAATCACGCTCCATAATGCTCCGGAGCGTTTCGATCAGAGCATCGTCCAGCACCGCCCTGACACCGTACTCGATACGGTTCACCACGCTGGAAAGCGAATCGGACTTGTCGGGAATGGCCCGGATGGCGACCGATTCCATTCCCTCGGGGAAGCCCTTTTCCAGGAGGGCCTCCATGCCGGACGCCGGTTTCTCGAGGGTGATGTCCACATACTCGGCAAAGCTGGAGAAACCAAGCGGGAGGGGATATCCAAAGGACAACTTCGGGTGGGGATGGAAACCCTGCGTATAGGCAACGGGGATTCCGGCCCGGCGAAGCGTCCTGCCGAAAATGCGGATCATGTCGAGATGGCTGGTGAAGCGCGTGGGACCCTCCTTGGTGTACTTGATCCGCAGTCTCCGGCTGTCGAGGATCATGGGAGGGGCCGGAGCGTTTACTGTTTTCCGCCGGCGGCCATACCGTGAATCCTGCGTCCGGGAACGCGAAGCGAGGGGACCTGCGTCCTTTACGGCGGCGGTGTCCCCGTGGAAGGCGCAGAAGGGCGCATAGGGGCCGCAGGCATGGCAATTTTCCGCACAGTCCGATGTGGTTTCGCCGCGGATGGCTCGCTCCCGTTCCTCGACCAGATAGGACCTGTTCACACCGAAAAAGAGATGGTCCCAGGGAAGCGGTTCTCCGGGGTCCATCGCCTGCATTCCGGCATCGAGATCGATCCCCGTTTCCGCGAACAGTTCACGCCACAGTTCGCCGTCGAAATGCTCGGACCAGCCATCGAGCCGGGCGCCCCGTTTCCATGCCTCGCGGATGATTTTGGACATTCCACGTCCGCCCCTGCTCAACCGGCCCTCGAGCAGGGAAGCCGTCATCTGCGTGTCACGGATATTGACCGCGCGGGTCCGCAGGTTCTTTTTGACGAGATCGAGCTTGCGGGCGAGGGAGGCGGCCGAATCCTGCGCCTCCCACTGGAAGGGCGTGGACGGTTTCGGGCAGAAGGGATTGATGGTGACATTGACCCGCCTGCCCCCGTGCTTTTTGACGAGACCGCCGATCCTCGTGAGAAGCCGGGCGATTTCCTCCACATCCTCGTCCGTTTCCGTGGGGTGCCCGATCATGAAATAGAGCTTGATCGCCCCGAACCCACGGCCGAGAGCCGTTTCGATCGTCTCGAACAGCTGCTCCTCGGTGAGATTCTTGTTGATGACGTCGCGAAGACGCTGCGAGCCTGCTTCCACGGCGAAGGTGAGGCCCGTCTTCTTCCCGCCGGCTGTCGCTTCCGCCATGTCCAGCGAGAAATTGTCGGCCCGGAGACTGGACAGGGAAATGCTCACCGCACGGTCGCCCAGCTCCGATCCGATGCGCCTGACCGCCGTTTCGAGCCCCGGCCAATCGGTGGTCGAAAGACTGACCAAGCCGATCTCGTCCCACCCCGTGGAGGCGATACCCCCGACAGCCTGCCGGACCACGTCATCCACCGGCCGAACCCGCTTCGGACGGTAGCTCATGCCGGCGCCGCAGAACCGGCACCCGTGGGAACACCCCCGCATGACCTCGATGGCCAGGCGGTCGTGCACGACCTCGGTCAGGGGAACGAGCGGGCGATCCGGATAATGCCGGGACCTGAGCCGTTCGACAATACGGGATCTGACGGGAAGTGGCGCCGCGTCGTCAAGCGCGGTCAGCTCCGCGGGACGCCCTGAATCGTCATGGTCCGGATGGTAGAGGGAGGGAACATACACACCCTCGATACCGGCAAGACGGACGAGCGTTTCCTTCCGAGACACCCCGTCAGCCCTGCAGGAAGCAATCTCCGCCGCGATCTCGGGAAACGCCTCCTCGCCGTCGCCGAGCAGAAACGCATCGAAGAACTGCGCCACCGGTTCGGGATTCACACAGCAGGTTCCTCCGCCGATCACGAAGGGATCCGATTCGGCGCGGTTGTCCGCATCGAGCGCTATGCCGGCCAGATCGAGCATGTTCAGAACGGCGGTGTAGTGAAGTTCGTACTGGAGGGTGAACCCGACGATGTCGAAGGACGATACGGGCAGGAAATTCTCGAGGGACCAGAGGGGAATGTCCTCCGTGCGCATGACCGATTCCATGTCGGGCCAGGGCGCGAATGTCCGTTCGCACCGAACTCCGTCGATAGTGTTGAGGATATGATAGAGGATGTGGAAGCCGATGTATGACTGGCCGATGTCGTAGATATCAGGAAACGCGAGGCATATGGATACATCCCCGCCGTCCGGCGCCTTTCGGGTCATGTTCAGTTCACCGCCGATATAGCGGGCCGGGCGTATGACACTGGTCAGTTTGGGGAAAACCTTGTCTTTCAGGGATGAATGATTCGTCATTTTTCCGCTTTGCATATGTTTTCAGGCATATTCGGTTAAAACAGATAACTTAATAATATAACGATAACTATACTATAAAACAAGAATATTCGGAGGCCTGGAATGCGGCGGGACGGGAAGGGGCGGCCGTTTCAACGCCCGATCGCAGCGTGGCAGGTATGCATGGGAGCGGGCATGGCGGCGGAAGAGCGCTCTTCCGCCGCCGCCTCGGCAGGAACACAGGAATCGGGAGCGAAAACCGAAACCGTCCGGATTCTGTCAGCCCGCCTTGACCAGATCGATGAACCTGTCGAACAGGTAGTCTGAATCGTGGGGGCCGGGGGACGACTCCGGATGGTACTGGACGCTGAATGCCTTGAGTTGTTCGCTCACGATGCCCTCGATCGTATCGTCATTCAGATTGATGTGGGTGACCACGGAACCTTCCGAAGCGATGGGCCCGGGTTTGAGGGCGAACCCGTGGTTCTGGCTGGATATCTCCACCTTGCCGGTGGTCGTGTCCATGACCGGCTGGTTTTCACCGCGGTGACCGAACTTGAGCTTGAACGTTTCGCCGCCGAGCGCCAGTCCCAGGAGCTGGTGACCAAGACAGATGCCGAACATGGGCTTTTTCCCGAGAAGCTCGCGAATGGCGCCGATGGCATACTTGACGGCATCGGGGTCGCCGGGACCGTTCGAGAGGAACACGCCCCCGGGATTGTGGGCGAGCACCTCCGAGGGGGGCGTATCGGCGGGAACCACCGCTACCTTGCACCCGCGGGCGAGCAGTTTGCGGATGATGTTGAACTTGATGCCGTAATCGTAGGCCACGATGCACCTGAGGGGTGAACGGTTGAATTCCTCCCGGGAGACCTTCCTGAATTCTGCGTGGTATTCCTTGATGTGACGCAGGTTCTTGCGGCGCTCCATGCTTTCCGGGGTCTCGAGAATGTACCAGGGCTCCTTCGCACTCACTTCGGTCGTCAGGTCGGCGCCGGTCATTTCGGGAGAGGCCTTCGCCTTCGCCACGAGGGATGCATGATCGAAATCCACGGTGCTCAGGACACCGCGCATGGCGCCCTTTTCGCGGATGGTCCGCACGAGCTTGCGGGTGTCGATGTCTTCGATACCGATGATGCCGAAGCGCTCCAGGAACTGGTGCAGGGTCTCGGTTTTACGGAAATTTGAAGGATAGGGACAGTATTCCTTCACCACGAATCCCGCCACCCACGGGCGGTCGGACTCGTAATCGTCGGGATTGATACCGTAATTCCCGATCAGTGGATAGGTCATGGTAACGATCTGCCGGTGATAGGAGGGATCGGTGAGGACCTCCTGATAGCCGGTCATGCCGGTATTGAACACGACCTCACCGGTGTTCTCCCCTTCCGCGCCGAAGTTGTATCCCTCGAAGACATCGCCGTTCTCGAGGGCGAGTATGGCCTTCTTTTTATGGCTGTTCATCATGTGATTTCCCCACAGGCGTTATGTTCGGTTCGTTCATTGATTTCATCGGTAATTGTCGTCGCGTGCTTATTCCACATGGTGAATTCTGCCGCCGACCACCGTGGCCGCCGTTCTCCCCGGCAGTTCCCAGTCGAAGAAGCAGGTGTTCGAAGACTTCGACCGCATGGCCGCCGTATCGACCTTCCACCGGTGAGCCGGATCGTAGATCGTCACATCAGCCGCCGCGCCCACGGACAGGGCGCCGCCCGGAACGCCGATGATGAACGCCGGGTGAACTGACAGCTTTCGGACCACGTCGTCCCAGCCGAGAAGCCCGGTATCGACGAGAGTCTTCTGCACCACTCCCAGAGCGGTTTCCAGGCCGGTCACGCCGAAACGGGCGACGATGAACTCGCACTCCTTGTATTCGAGGGAATGGGGCGCGTGATCCGTCGCGATCACATCGATGGTGCCGTCACAGAGCCCCTCCCGCACCGCCTCCAAGTCGCGGGCGGTCCGAAGGGGCGGGTTCATCTTATAACGCGTGTCATAGGTCGCGAGCAGTTCCTCATCGAGCGCGATGTGGTGGGGAGTGACATCGCATGTCACCTTCACTCCCCGTGCCTTTGCGCGCCGTATCAGCTCGATGGTTCCCGCCGTGGAGATGTGGGTGACATGGAGCGCCGTGCCGGTGTATTCGGCGAGGGCGATGTCCCGCATGACCATGATCTCCTCAGCCACCGAGGGCATGCCGGCAAGTCCCAGTTCGGCCGAAAGCGCCCCGTCATTCATCTGACCGCCCGCGTCCAGCGACGGCTCCTCTTCATGGGCGATGACCGGTTTCCCCGTCATTTTGGCATACCGGAGGGCGTTGAACATCACTCCGGCGTCGGCCACGGAGCAGCCGTCATCCGAGAAGCCCACGGCCCCGGCATCTACCATGTCGAACATCTCGACAAGGTCCGTTCCGGCGCGCCCACGGGTGACAGCGCCCACGGGATGGACACGCGCTTTCGCCCCGGCGGCACGTTCGAGCAGATATCTGATGCGCCCGGCATCGTCGGTGGGCGGGTCGGTGTTGGGCATGGCGCACACGGCGGTGAAACCTCCGAAAGCCGCCGCCTCGCAGGCTGTCTCAATTGTTTCCGAGTCCTCGCCGCCGGGTTCGCGCAGGTGGGTGTGCAGATCGATGAGGCCGGGCATGACGAGCATGCCCGACGCATCGAACACCCCGGCGTCTCCGGCATCGATATCCCGGCCGATGTCCGCCACGTTCCCGCCGCTCACCAGCACATCCAGGACGTCATGCACGTCCGCCGCCGGGTCCACGACCGTACCGCCGCGTATGAGAAGGTCCCTGTCGTTCATCGCTCACCGCCTCCGCTGAGAAGAAAGAGGACCGCCATCCTGACCGCCTCGCCGTTTGTGACCTGGTCGAGGATCAGGCTCCTGTCGGAATCGGCGACCTCGTAGTCGAGTTCCACGTTCCTGTTGATCGGTCCGGGATGCATCACGACCGCACCGTCCTTCATCCGCCTTGACCGTTTCTTGGTGAGACCGAACCGGGCTGTGTATTCGCGGGTCGAGGGCAGAAGCGCGCCGTGCTGACGCTCCTTCTGTATGCGCAGCATGTACACGACATCATACTCCGGCAAAACGGCGTCCAGGTTGTCGTATACGTTCACGCCCAGGCGCGAAACATCGAGGGGCATCATGGTGGCGGGCCCGCAGACATCCACGGTCGCCCCCATTGTGGTGAATCCATAGATGTCAGAACGCGCCACACGCGAATGGAGCAGGTCGCCCACGATGAGGACCTTGAGACCGTCGAGCGAACCGAACCGCCGCCGCACGGTCATCATGTCCAGGAGCGCCTGCGTGGGATGCTCGTGGGGACCGTCGCCGGCGTTCACGATGCTGCATCCTGTGTGGGCCGCCAGAAACCGTGGCACACCCGGCGATGCATGCCTGACCACGATGACATCGATCTTCATGGCCTCGATGTTGCGCACGGTGTCCCTGAAGGATTCGCCCTTCGACACGCTCGAGGTGCTTTTGGCGAACGAGAGCACCTCCGCGCTGATGCGTTTCTCCGCAAGCTCGAAGGACATGCGCGTCCGTGTGGAATCCTCGAAGAAGAGGTTGAGCACCGCCACGCCCTTGAGCGTGGGGACCATCCTGATCGGACGGTCGAGCACCTCCCGGAATGATTCCGCGGTATCGAGGATCGTGGTGATGTCTTCGCGGGAGACTCCCTTGAGCCCGAACAGGTGTTTCAGCCCGAATCCCATCGAAGCGCTCCTCTCTGTTCGTTGCAGCCGTTTCTCATATGGTTGAGCCCGGCGGATGCCAGCGGGCGATTTCCACCGGAGCCGTTCAGTCCTTCTCTATGGTCACGAGGGTGACCTCGTCCACGCCGTCTTCCTCGTTCATGCGGACCCGTATTTCCTCGTCCTGGGCCGTTCTTGTCTTTTTGCCGATGAAATCGGCCTTCAAAGGCAGTTCGCGATGTCCCCGGTCCACGAGCACCGCCAGCCACACCCTGGCCGGACGGCCGAAATCCATGATGGCGTCGAGAGCGCTCCTGACCGTGCGTCCGGTGTAGAACACATCGTCCACGATCACCACGGTGCTTTCCTCCACATCGAAGGGAATGTTCGTCACCTTCACCGTGGGCTGCTTGAGGGCGATCCGGAAATCGTCTCGGTACATGGTGACATCCAGGATGCCCACGGGCATTTCCACATGCTCGATCGCGCCGATATTGTCGGCGATACGGCGGGCCAGATATTCCCCGCGGGTTCTCAGCCCCACGATCACCAGCCCCTGCGACCCCTTGTTCCTGTCGGTTATTTCATAGGCCATGCGTTTCAGGGTGCGGTCCATGTCGTCGGCGTTCATGACCCGCTTCTCGTTTTTGATCGTCATGGCTCGAACCTCCGTTCGGACAAAAAAAATCTC
>CAYNWJ010000014.1:7930-14513 GCA_964400815.1 uncultured bacterium | reverse complement strand
TCACCGCCTCCGGTGAGAATTAAAGGTTCCAATGCTGTGGAAACAGGACATCCCGCGCTGTCATTCCGAACATTTCGCATGCGCAATCAGGCTTCATCCGGCTCCTCGTGCGGACAGTTCATGTCATTCACGCAATCTTAATAATTATACAAAAAAGAGGGACGGGAGTCAACGGGTGAATGAAAAATTTACCCGGCGATCCTCCCATTATCCGACAAACACATTTACTTCGGCGGTTTTCAATTGCTGAACCGGGTTTTCGAGGTTACGGGATGAACCACGATTACAATCCTGTCAATCCTTTCATCCCATTAATCATGGTTCAAACGGTGTATGGACAATCATTATTCTTCCTTCGGCGCAACAGCGGACGCCAGCGGTTTCGACAATTATGCAAGATATTTTTTTGAGACACCCATCGCCGCCGGACCGGTGAGACAGCAAACATTCAGCACCCCTTCGCGGCATGGGCGGTTCACGAAAACTTTCAGATCAGGGTTTTACGGCCGCCGATACGCGCCACGACAATGCTGATCTCATACAGAAGCACGAGCGGCATCGCCATCATCACCTGACTGACCGGATCGGGCGGCGTGAGCACCGCGCCGACGATGAAGATGGTTACGATGGCGTATTTGCGGTACTGGGACATCCATGTGTGCTTGAGAATGCCGATACGGGCCAGGACATAGGCAACCAGGGGCATCTCGAACACGATCCCGAAGAGCAGGGTGAAGCGGAGAATCTTGCTCACGAAATCCCCGATGGTGATCATCTGCGTGATTCCTTCCGGCAGAAAGGCGCGAATGAAGGGCAGAATGAAGGGAATGATGATGAAATAGGCGATGGACGCGCCCACGAAGAAACAGCCGCTCGCCCCGAAAACGAGGGGAAGTATCCATTTCTTCTCGCGCCGGTACAGACCGGGCGAAACGAACGACCACATGAAATAGAAGATGAACGGCAGGGCGAGGAGGAGGCCCATCACCAGCGCCATCTGGAGCTTGAGCATGATCGGCTCCATGAGCTTGGTGGATATGATGGGCATGTCGGCGTTCTCGGCGAGGCGGATGATTGTCTTGTAGAAGTGGTCGGAGAGGACCCACGAGACGATCATGGCGATGGCCACGGCGAAGATCGACTTGAGCAGGGCCCAGCGGAACTCCTCGAGATGGTCCAGGAAGGGCATCTCGGTGGGGTCCAGCTCGTCCTCTCCCCCGCCCTCCCGTCCATCATACACGGTCAGATCGCCGCCGCCTTCACCGGTCGAGGGCTGGGCCTCAGGCTCTTCCCGCTCCTCGGGAGGGCCGATGGACACCTCCGGCACCGACAGCGGATCATAGGTCTCCGTGAAGATGCCGTCGGTGTCGAGTCCGCGCCATTCGTCTTCGGTTATTCCCGGAGGTCGGGCGGTGATGACGAGGGGATGGATGGACATCCGTCCCGCCTCGGCCCATGCCGCGACCACGGGGATCTCGGTGCGCCAGGAATACCTTGTAGAATAGTCGTCGCCGCCGGAAAAACCGTGGGAAAGAAGGTCCACTTCCCCGCGCCGTCCCTCGTCGAGTGTCGAAGCGGTCAGGAGGGGGGGAGGGTTCTTGTCCTGCTTGGAGGAATAGGCCCCCGATGTCCCGTGATACTCACCCGGCATGGCGGAACCGGTCATACCGGGATCGTAATCGTCATAGCCGGCATACGGTTCGAGATCATCCATGGAACTGCTCCTGTGAACTGTTCGGGAAGCGGAAAGAGAACGGTCCGGCGAAAGCGGGGGCCGGTCCTACTGCGACGGATCCATGTTGACATATCCCATTGCGCCGATGACCCGTATCGCCTTCTCCGGGCAGACATCGAGACAGAGGCCGCAGCCGATGCAGAGCTTGGGATCGATTTTGTGCAGGGAGCCCTCTTCGCCGCATATGCACTTCTTCACGGGGCAGACATCGCTGCATTTTCCGTGGCCCTTGCACTTGTTCGAATCGATCGACATATAGGGCCGTTTGACCGCCAGGTCGATATAGGAATTCGTCGGACACTTGTAATGGGCCAGGATCAGGTTGGGAGAGGAATCGTAGTCTACGGACGGCAGATTGTCCTGCATCCCGACACCGCCGCCGGGGGTCACCTTGACGCAGATGCCGCAGCCGATGCAGCCGACGGAGCAGACGTCCTTCACGGTCTTGCCCTTGCCGTGGGAGGAACAGGCGAGATATATGGTGGTGGCGTCGGGCTCCAGGGTGAACAGGTTCTTCGGACAGGCCCTGACACAGGCGCCGCAGGCGGTGCATTTCTCGCGGTCGACCACCGGGAGGCCGTCCTCCCCCATGTGGAGGGCGTCGAACCGGCATGCCTCCACGCAGGTGCCGAACCCGAGACAGCCCCAGGAACACGCCTTGTGACCGCCGGCGAGCATGGCGGCGCTGCGGCAGTCCCGGACACCGTCATAAACGTATTTGTCCTTCGTCTTGTCCTTCGAACCGGCGCAGTGCAGATAGGCGACCTTCCTGACCGACCGGGTCTCATCGAGCCCCATGATGCCGGAAAGGGCCTTCACCACGGAAGATCCGCCGGGAGCGCAGAGGGTCACCGGCACGCCCTCTTTGACGATGGATTCCGCATAGGCGGCGCACCCCGCGTATCCGCAGCCGCCGCAGTTGGCCCCGGGCAGTTCCTCGAGGATGCTTTCCACACGGGGATCGACCGCGACCGCGAAGCGTTTGGAGGCGAATGCGAGGCCTGCGCCGAGAATGAACGCCAGACCGCCGAGGCTTACCATTGTATAGATAAAAACCGGATTCATGATATGCTTTCACTCCTCGTTACAGGGACAGACCGCTGAATCCCATGAACGCCAATGACATCAAGCTCGCCATGATGAACGCTATCGGCACGCCCCGGAGGGATTTCGGCACATCGGCGAGCTCGAGCCGCTCACGGAGGCCGGCCATGAGAAGAATCGCCAGTGTAAAACCGATACCCGCGCCGAAGCCCTGCACGATGCTCTCAAGGAAGGTGAGCGAATCGTTGATATTGAGTACGGCCACGCCCAGCACGGCGCAGTTCGTGGTGATCAGCGGCAGATAGATCCCCAGCGCGCTGTAGAGCACGGGCGATGATTTCTGGATCACCATCTCCACGAACTGGACGAGGGAGGCGATCACGATGATGAACGCTATGGTCCTGAGATAGGTCAGGTCAACCGCGCTTTCCGACGTCCGGGGAAACACGTTGGTTTCGGGATTGAGGAGATAGGTATAGACGATCCAGGTGACCGCGGACGCCACGGTCATGACGAAGGTCACGGCGAATCCCATGCCCACGGCGGAATCGAGCTTTTTGGAAACGCCGAGATAGGGACAGATGCCGAGAAATTTCGCGAGAACGAAATTATTGATGAAGATGACGCCGACGATGATCACGAAATAGTGCCCGATATCCATTGATCAGTCCCCCTTCCCGGTCTTCTTGAGATCAAGCCAGTTGAAGAATCCGATCACGTACCCGAGTGTGAGAAACGCGCCGGGCGGCAGGATCATGTACATCACCGGCTGGTAGGACTCGGGCGCAACCGGCATGCCGTAGAAGGTGCCGTTTCCCATGACCTCCCTGATCGCGGCGATGACCACGAGACTCAGTGTGAACCCGACACCCATCCCGAGCCCGTCGATGACCGAGCGGAACACGTCGTTCTTCTGGGCGAAGGCCTCCGCCCTGCCGAGGATGATGCAGTTCACCACGATGAGCGGCACGAAGATCCCCAGGCTGTCGTAGAGTTCCGGCTGGTAGGCGTTCATGACCATTTCCACGATGGTCACGAAGGTCGCGATGACGGTGATGAAGATGGGAATGCGTATCTTTTTGGGGATGAACGGCCGCGCGAGGGAGACGATGAAGTTCGAACAGACCAGCACCGATGTGGCCGCGACGCCCATGCCGATGCCGTTCTCGACCGAGGACGTCACCGCAAGCGTGGGACACAGCCCCAGGACCAGTCTGAAAACGGGGTTATCCCGGTATATTCCCTTCGTGAATTCCTGTATGATGCTCACTTGGAGCCTCCGATGGTTTGGTGCAGTGTGGCACATCCCTGTTCGATCGCCTTCGCCGCGGCGCGTGAACTGATGGTCGCCCCCGTTATGCCTTCGATCGTTCCGCCGTCCCTGTCGACACGAAGATCGTCCTCCGCGCCCTTTCCCATGAACCGGGCGAGGAACCACGGGGTGGTTTCGCCTCTTCTGACTTCGGTGATGCGCGTTCCCAGACCGGGCGTTTCCTGCTGGGATATCACCGCGGCTCCCACGATGTTCAAATCCCTGTCCACTCCCGCCATGATGACGATGGTGGAAGAATATCCATAGGCGGCGGACACGAAGACATAGCCGGAAGGCTCATCGTCGCTTTCGGCGGCGTACCCGGCCCAGTACCTGAACCCGCCGCCGGTAATCCGCTCCTCGAAACCGCCCTTCATGCCCGGGAGCACCTCGTTGCGCGCAGCCGCCTCGGCCTCGAGCCTGTTCTGTTCGATGCGCGGGGACGCCGTAATGTTCACGACAGCGAGCGCCGATCCCGCAAGCAGGGAATAGAGCATGAGAATGAGGCCCGGTTTCAGGATATCACGCACGTTTTCGCGCTCCGAAAACCTTGGGCTTCGTATACCGGTCTATGAGCGGCACCGTCAGGTTCATGAGCAGGATCGAATAGCTCACGCCTTCCGGATACCCGCCGATCAGGCGGATGATGACCGTGATCAGACCGCAGCCGAAGCCGAAAATGAGCTGTCCCTTCGGCGTGATGGGACTGGTTACCATGTCCGTGGCCATGAAGAAAGCGCCGAGGATCACACCGCCCGAAAGAATATGGAAGAGCCAGGGACCGGTGAAGAATCCCTCGTATCCCCCGAAGGCCCATGCCAGCACAGCCACCGTGCCGACGAAGGAGAACGGAATCCGCCAGTCGATGATCCGCTTGTACATGAGCCATGCCGCGCCGATCAGAAGCAGGGCGGCCGACGTTTCGCCGATACAGCCGGGAATCCGGCCGATGAACAGATCGAAATATGAAAGCTGAAGTTCCTCGATATTCGCAATCGCCGTATTGACCGCATCCACCGCACCGCTGTCATCCGAAGTGAGAACAGCCATGTTCTGCTTGAGCACCGCGAGCGGGGTGGCGATGGTCTCGGCGTCGGGAACGCCCCGGGGCATGGTCCAGGCGGCGTTGATCTGAAAGGGCCAGCTCACCTGCAGGAAGACGCGGCCGAGCAATGCGGGGTTCAACGGATTGAACCCGAGGCCGCCGAAGGTCATTTTCCCCACGGCTACGGCGAACACACTCCCCACGACGGGTATCCACCAGGACACGCCGCCCGGAAGGTTGAAGGCGAGGAGAATGCCGGTGACCACAGCGCTGCCGTCGGTGATCGTCATGGGCCTGCCCGACATCTTCTCGATGACCGCCTCGGTGACCACACAGGAGACGACCGCGAGAATCATCAGCACGAGGGCCTGCACGCCGAAGAAATAGACCGAACCGATCATGGCGGGCGCGAGCGCCAGAACGACCGAGTACATGATGGACCGTATGTCGTCCCCGTCCCGCAGGTGCGGGGTGGCGCTCACAGTAAACATTCGTGGCATATCAACGTGCTCCAGATTTTCCGGTCTTGATCGGGGGTATGATGGTTATCTCAGCTTTTTTCCGTCTTTTCCTCTTCGGCCTTTTTCTTCGCCTGCTCCTCCATGCGGATACGGTTGAGGTTGGCCTTGCCGAACTTGATGCGCTCGAGGAGTTTTCGCTTGGCGGGACAGATATAGGTGCAGCAGCCGCATTCGATGCAGTCCATGGCCCCGTAATCCCGCACATCGTCCCACTGCCCGAATTCCGCGTGACGGGCGATGGTCGTGGGCATCAGGTTCATGGGACAGACCTCCACGCAGCGGGCGCACCCGATACAGGGTTGCGACTCGCCGGTATCGATCTGGTCCCTGTCGAGCACGAGAATGCAGGATGTGCCCTTGAGCACGGGGACCTCGTCGGTGAACTGGGCGATCCCCATCATGGGCCCGCCGTTGATGAGCTTCGCCGCGCCGTCCCTGTAGCCGCCCGCGAACTCGATGACCGATGCGAACGAATCACCGATGCGCGCCATGACGTTCACCGGCTTTTCGACACCCCGCCCGGTCACGGTGACCACCCGCTGGATGAGGGGCCGGTTAAGCGCCACGGCTTCGTAGACAGCGGCGGCGGTGCCCACGTTCTGGACAACGCATCCCACATCCATGGGAAGACCGCCCGCGGGGACCGCGCGCTTCGATACGGCGTAGATGAGCTGTTTTTCGCCGCCCTGGGGATATTTCACCTTGAGACCCGCGACTTTGACACCGTCAACACCCTTCACCGCCTCACGCATGGACTTGATGGCGTCCGGCTTGTTGAGCTCGATGCCGATGTATGCATTTTTACAGTCGAGGATTGTCATGAGGATGCGGAGGCCCTTGACGATGTCGCCGGGGCGCTCGAGCATCATGCGGTGGTCGCAGGTGGCGTAGGGTTCGCACTCGACACCGTTGAGGATGATGGTGTC
>CAYNWJ010000014.1:0-7920 GCA_964400815.1 uncultured bacterium | reverse complement strand
GTCGATGGGCTTGTCTCCAGGAGGGGAGAGCTTGACATGGGTGGGAAAGGCAGCGCCGCCCATCCCGACGATGCCGGCGTTTCCAACAGCCTTGCGGAGATCTTCGGGGGACATGGAGGCATAGTCGCGCTCGACATTCATCCCCCCGGCCCATTCGTCTTTGCCGTCACTCTCGATCACGACGCTGACGACATCGGCGCCGACGGGGGTGATGTGCGGTTCGATGGCTTTGACCGTTCCGGAAATCGAGGCATGCACGGGCGCGGAAACGAATCCGCCCGCCTCAGCCACGACCTGTCCCTTTTTGACGGTGTCGCCTTTTTCGACCGCGACTGCGGCCGGAGCACCGATGTGCTGGCGCACCGGCAGAACGACGCGTTCCGGCAGGGGTTTTTCCGTAATCTCACAGGAACTGCTCAGTGCTTTTGCATCATCCGGGTGAACCCCGCCATGGAACGTAGAAGCCATAATATCTCCCGTTTTCAGGCGCCCGCCGCTCGCACGGCGCTCCGTTATTCCGAAAGAGAGGTAAAAAGATACATACTGCGAAAATTCCAGTCAAGAACATTTCCCGCCTTTTCAGGGGGAAACGGACAACCGCGCATTCATGACCGCTTGTCGGAATAATCCCGTTTCAGACGGGCGGCCTTGCCGCGAAGCTTGCGGAGATAGAAAAGTTTCGCGCGGCGGGTCTTGTTGGAATGGATGCGTTTGATCGACGAGATCATGGGCGAATGAAGCGGAAAGATGCGTTCAACACCCACGCCGGCGGAAATCTTGCGCACGGTGAAGGTCTCGGACATGCCGCCGCCGCGCCGCTGGATCACCGTCCCGGTGAACACCTGGATGCGTTCCTTGTCGCCCTCGACGACGCGGACATTGACCTCGATCGCGTCGCCCGGCCCGAAATTCGGCAGATCGTCCCGCACCTGGGGAGCGGTCAGCTCATCGATGACTTTCATGATTGTGTTCTCCTTGCCTGTATGGTTCGATTCATGCGTTTATTATCGGTTGTCAACGATCAATAGATGAAAGACTCCGGTATTCATTCATTTCCATCAACCGCCCCATCGAGCAGATCGGGACGTCGGTCTTTCGTCCGTTCCATCGATTTTCTCTTGCGCCACTCCGCTATTTCCTTGTGATTCCCGCCGAGAAGGACATCGGGGACGCGCATTCCCCGGAATTCCTCCGGCCGCGTGTACCACGGGCAGTCTAAAAGACCGTCCTGGAACGAATCGCCGAGCCCGCTCTCGAAATCGGACATGACGCCGGGAATCAGCCTGGACAGCGCATCGATCACGACCATGGCCGCGACCTCACCCCCGGAAAGCACATAATCGCCGATGCTGATCTCGTCGGTCACACAGCGTTCACGGAACCGTTCGTCTATTCCCCGGTAGCGCCCGCACACGAGGACGATCTCGTCCTCCATGCTCAGCCGGTTGGCCTCGGACTGGTCGAACCGCCTGCCCTGCGGCGTCAGGTACAGCACCGGCGGTCGTTCGTTTCTATCCGCGGGCACGATCGATTCCAGGCACCTTTCCAGGATATCGGGCTTCATGACCATGCCAGCGCCGCCGCCGTACGGGGTGTCGTCCACGGTACGGTGCCTGTCCTCCGCCGCGTCGCGGATATCGACCGCGCGGACATCGAGCAGGTTCTTCCCGATCGCCCGCCTGACGATGCCATAACCGGTGAAATCCTCGATCATGGCGGGAAAGATCGTCATCACGCTGATGGCCAGCGAACCCATGTCACCGAATGCCTTTCGGATAGAAGGGCAGCCCCGCGGGAAGATCGGCGGTCAGTTCGCCGCGCCCGCGGTCGACGGCGGTGATGAACTTCGCGATCGCCGGAACCATGATTCTGCCCTCGTCCGTCTCGACGATCAGGATGTCGCTCGCCGGGTATCGCTCCACATCGACAACCGTGCCGATGAGCGTCCCGTCACCGTCGACCATCCGCATGCCCTCGATGTCGTAAAAGTAGACGCTGTCCTCGCCGGCGTCGACAACATCGCTTTCGGGAACGCCCAGCATCGAACCGCGCAGGGCCTCGGCCGCGTCACGGTCTTCGATTCCCGCGAGCCTGAGATAGACATCCGTCCCCCTGACCCGTGCGCCGGTCACCTCGAAGAGCGACGGACGGCCGTCCGGGGGGGTGACGAGCACCGAGGTCAGATCTTCGTACCGCTCGGGGAAATCGGTGAGGGGCATGACCTTCATCTCCCCCTGCACGCCCCGGGCGCGGTGAATCCTGCCGATCGATACCGTTCGGTCGCCGTGCGAGCCGGTCATGGTCCGGGATTCCCCTATTCAGCCTGTTCGACGGCGGCTTCGGCGGGCTTTTCGGCCGGGGCTTCCGGGCTTTCCTCAGCCTGTTTGCCCTCGTGCTTCGCGCGGTTGAACTCCTGCACGACGCCTTCCTTGCGGAGCAGGCTTTCGACCGTTTCCGACATCTGGGCGCCGTTGCCGAGCCACTTCATGATCTTGTCCCGTTCCACATTGAGCTTGAACGGTTTTTCCATGGGATCGTAGTATCCGCAGATTTCGAGAAACCGGCCGTCGCGCTGGTAACGGCTGTCAGCGGCGACAATACGGTAAAACGGATGCTTCTTCGAACCCATTCTGCGCAGACGCAGTTTTACCGACACGTGCACACCTCCTTTGGGTAGTGCTGTTTATGATTAGTTAAACGGCATGTTCATTCCGGGCATGGACGGCATCTTTCCGCCCGACCTGCTCATCTTCTTCATCATTTTCTGCATCATGTTGAACTGCTTCAAGAGGTTGTTCACATCCTGAAGCGTGGTCCCCGAGCCCTGGGCGATGCGTTTCCTCCGGGAACCGTTGATGATGGAGGGATTCCTCCGCTCCTTCGGGGTCATGGAGAGGATGATCGCCTCGACATGTTTCATCTCGTCCCCGGAGAAGCTCATGCCCTTCATGGCCTTCCCCACGCCGGGGATCATGGAGAGAAGCTGGTCCAGCGAGCCCATCTTCTGAATCTGTCGTATCTGGTCCAGAAAATCCTCGAGGGACAGCCCCTCGCTCTTAATCTTTTTCTGCAGCTTTTCCGCCTGTTTGGCGTCCACCACGTCCTGGGCCTTTTCCACGAGGGTGACGATGTCCCCCATGCCCAGGATGCGCGATGCGAACCGGTCGGGATGGAAGCTGTCGAACGCGTCGATCCGCTCCCCGTGCCCCGCGAAAAGAATGGGCTTCCCGGTCACCTCGCGGATGGACAGCGCGGCTCCGCCGCGGGCGTCGCCGTCGATCTTCGTCAGCACCACGCCGTCGAAGGTGACATAGTCCATGAAGCCCTTGACCGCGTTCACCGCGTCCTGCCCCGTCATGGCGTCGGCAACGAACAGCAGGTGCTGCGGCTTGAGCCGGTCGATCACCGCGGTCAGCTCCGTCATCATGCTCTCGTCCAGGTGGAGCCTGCCCGCCGTATCCATGATCAGGATCTCGGCGTCGGATGATTCGAGGGTTTCCTGCGCAAGACCCACGATCTTCAGAGGATCGGTGGTGTCTGTGGAGAGCGCGTGGGGGATGCCGTTCTGATCGGCGAGGACCCGGAGCTGCTCGATTGCCGCGGGACGGTGGACATCGACCGACGACACGAGGGGACGCTTGCCCTTCTTCTTCAGATAATGGGCCAGTTTCGCCACTGTGGTGGTTTTCCCCGAGCCCTGCAAACCGCAGACCACGATGATCTCGGGAGAGCCGAGAATCTGCATCTCGGCGGCTCCGCCGCCCAAAAGCTCGACAAGCTCGTCGTGGACGATCTTCACGATCATCTGGCCGGGCGTGATGCTCGTGAGCACCTCCTGGCCCAGGGCCTTTTCCTCGACGTTCTTGATGAAGCGGCGGGCGACCTTGAAATTTACATCGGCCTCGAGGAGCGAACGCCTGATCTCGCGCATCGCGTCCTTGATGTTCTTCTCGCTCAGCCTGCCCTGGCCCTTGAGCTGTTTGAAGATACGCTCGAATTTATCTGTCAGTTCCTCGAACATCGATACTGGTTCTCCCGGTGGAAAGCCTGTTCAAAAACATAGATTTGCAATATAGCCGATCATACCGTGGAAAGCAAATTGTTTTTACCGGCCGTCCTTGATGACGCACTCGGCCCTGCGGATTTTACGCACCGAATTGATGACGTAGGTCTGCTCTGCGGTTTCGATATCCCCGGCAAACACGATGCGCTCCCTGACAAGCCCCCGTTCGATCATATCGGCCCGGTACACACCTGCCAGAAGGCCGCACGACACCGGCGGCGTCACCAGTTCGCCCCCGATACGGAACACGACGTTCGCAATGGTGGTCTCGGTGATTTCACCCCGCTCGTTCCACAAGAGGACATCGTCGCAGTCGGACACCGCCGTGACAGCCGATTCACAGACAGCCCGGTTCGTGGTCTTGTGATGGAGAAAGCGGTTCGATGAGTCGACAGGCTCCTTCGCCAATCCCAGGCGCACCGGACCGTCACCGCCTCCGGTATCGAGGGGTGAGACCTCGCAGGTGACCGCACCCTCCTGTGAAACAAGCACCCGCACCTTATGCGAGGCCGGGGGCAGCGTTTCAGCCAGGGCTTCGAGCTTCTTCACGATCCGACCTGTCTCGACGTGGATGCCGAAGTAGCGGGCGGAGCCGTGGAGCCGTCGAAGATGACCATCGAGAAGGAACCAGCCGTCCTCCGGAGAATACAGAAGTGTTTCGAGAAGGGAAAACTCGACCGGAGCGTCCATGAGAATCCGTGATTTCACCACGCATTCCCCGTATTCCCCCTCTCCGGTGGAATCCCATACAATACCGCCGCCGACCCCGTATTCGGCCCTTTTTCTTTCCCGGTCGACAAGTACGGTCCGAATGGCCACATTGAACTGGGCAGTGCCGTTCGGTGCGATGTAGCCGATGGCGCCGGTATAGATGTTGCGGGGCGTGGTCTCGAGAGCGGCGATGATCCCGGTGGTGTGCGATTTGGGCGCTCCCGTGATCGAAGCGCAGGGAAACAGCGCCCCGAATATTTCATCGACTGGGGATTCGATTTCGGCGGTTACGGTGGAGGTCATCTGCCATAGGGTGGGATAGCGCTCGATTTCGAAAAGCCGAGGAACGTTCACACTCCCGATCCTGGCAATGCGCCCCAGGTCGTTCCTGATCATGTCAACGATCATGACGTTCTCGGCTCTGTTCTTTTCAGAACGGCGCAGCCATGCGGCCTGTTTTTCGTCCTCCTCAAGCGTCCTGCCCCTCGGCGTCGTTCCTTTCATGGGACGGGCCGTTACACAATTATTCTCCTTATGGAAGAACAGCTCCGGAGAAGCCGAGCATACAGCGAAACGGCCGGAATCCACATACGCACCGTATCCGGCACGCTGCGCCCGGATAAGCCGGAGGAATAATTCCCACGGATCGTCATCGAACGGGGCGGTGAGGCGGAACGTGTAATTGACCTGATAGGTCTCTCCCCCCGCAATCAACTCACGAACCCCCGCCACCGCATTTTCATACTCCTCGCGACCGACCGAGGGTGTCCAGCGGAGAGCTTTGAACGCGGGACCGGGGACCGTCCACGGCAGTTCGATAACCTCGGGGGCGTCGTACAGCCCGAACCAGAGCAATGGGAACGTGGGTTCCTGTCCGATTCGGAAGGAATCGTCGAACGCGGGCGCGGCCTCGTAGCCGACACACCCCGCCGCATAGAGCCCCTCTTCAGACACCGCCTTGACAACCGAGCGCAGCGACGGGACCACGGCCTCGACCGTGTGGACCTCGATCACACGCCGCGGTTCGTTGAACCGAAGCCACCGATCTGTGGCGGCGTCGTGTATGACGGCAGAGAGGCTCATGGAAAATACCGTAAACCTCTCAGGCGCCGGGGGCCGTGTATTATTCGATCATACACAGGGCTCATCATGATACCTTTCCATGTCACAATCAACAGGGGCCCGCGACACCCGCCGCAGGCCCCCCGTCGTCATTCCATGCAGCCGTATGTCAATTCCCGGCCACTTTCTCCTTCAGTGTCTGGCAGCCGTAATGCGCCAGCACATGATCCAGAATCACCATGGCCGTATAGTTCTCAGCGACCGGCCAGATGCGTCCCACGATGGTGGGATCGCGGCGGGTGATGGCGGCGAGTTGTGTGTTCTCGAGGGTGTACTTGTCGATGGTCACCTGCGGTTTGTCGATGGTGGGCGTCGGCTTGACCGCAAGGCGGGCCACGATGGCCTGCCCGGTTGAGAGGCCGCCGGTGATGCCGCCTGCGTTGTTCGAGGCGAAAACAACCTCGCCGTTCTCGGCCTGCATCTCGTCGTTGCTCTGCTTGCCGGTCATGTCCTTCACCGCAAAACCCGCGCCGACCTCCACGCCCTTGACCGCGCCGATGCCGAGCATACGGCCCAGGTCGCCGTCCAGCTTGTTGAACACCGGCTCGCCCAGACCCGCGGGAACACCGGTCACCACCACCTCGACGACACCGCCCGAGGAATCGCCCGTATGGGTGATCTCGTTGCAGGCGTCCACCATGGCGTCGCCCGCCTCGATGTCCGGAGTGTTCAGAACGTCGTGCACACCGTACTTCTCCCGGATCTCCTCCGGCGTGATATTCGGCGCGCTGTCGCGGATCTCGTCGATCTCGTTTTCGATGGCCGCCAGCACGCCCATCTTCTCGAGAAAGCGCATCTCCATGGTGACGCGGCCGCCCACGTACACGTTCTGGTAGAAGGGATCGAGGTCGCGGCGCATCTTCTTGTAGGTTTCGGTGTATTCGTAGGCGGCATCGTGGTCGATATCGGGGCAGCGGACCCCCGCCGCCTCCCTCACATAGGAGAACACCCGTATTCCCAGCGCTGCGAGGATCTTCTTGGCGATGAAGCCCGAGCCCACGATGGTGGAGGTATACCGTCCGCTGAAGATGCCCGCGCCGATGGCGTCGTCATCGGGGCCGTATTTCATGAACGAGGCATAGGACGCGTGACCGGGCCGCGGAGTGCGGTTGGTGTCCTGATACTGCTCGATGTGGATGAAGTGCCGGTCGAGGTTCGGGATCACCAGGGTCAGCGGAGTGCCGTTTGTGTGATTGCGGTTCCCGGCGCCCTTGATGGTGTCGGCGGCGTTGAGCCCCGTGTAGATGACCGGCAGGTCGGGTTCCTTGCGGGGCGATGACAGTTCGTCCGCGCCCGGCTTTCTCAGAAGAAGATCGCCATAGATTTCCTGTTCGGTGATCACCATTCCGGGCGGCACGCCCTGGATCACCGCCGAGAGGCCGTCCTGATAGGAACCTCCGGCCACGGTCACCTGAAATATTCTGCCAACGCTGCATCCGATCATAGCATGTCCCCCCTGCATGATTGATATGGTTGATATGGTTGATATGGTTTCGGCTGTCGACGGGATGTGTCTTCGCGGATATGGCGTCCGGAGCGGAAGGTCCGGCGACGAATCCCCAGTGCCTTTATGATAAAAAAAAACCGGGACCGGGGAAAGGGTTTTGTGTGTGAGGTGGAAGCTCTGAAAAGCAGACCTGTACACTCACCCCCTGTCACATGAATGTGACATCCTCCTCTCCCGCCGCGAAAGAGGGGGAAAGGCAGACCCCTCCGGCCTCGTGAGAGGTAACGACACTCCGGCTGTCTCCTCGTCCCCCTCAGAGCGGGGACCGGACGGAACGTCCGAGGAGGGGTCTCTTCGCAGGGAGCCGGCATTCACCCCCTGTCGGTTCCGTGAATGTGCTTGACATCTCCGTGGAGCCGCCCTACCATACCCTTCGGCGCCGTATCCTTCCCGAACGCGGCGCCCCGGCCAGACCACACCACCACCAGCATATAGACAAGCGAGGACACTCATGCAGCAGTTCCTCAGCAATTTCCGGTTTAAAATTTGCTTACAACCCTCACATGAGGCAAGGAAC
>CAYNWJ010000013.1:0-21626 GCA_964400815.1 uncultured bacterium | reverse complement strand
GTATCGCCCTGTCTTACCAGCACCGCTCCACTGGCCTGTTTGGCCATTTTGCCGTGTTCCAGCGACAGCGTGCTGCCACCGATCATTTTTTCAACTTTTTTCAACATAAATTACTGTTCTCCAATCTGTCACTTACGGATGCCAAGTTCCTTTATAAGGGAACGATAGGCTTCGATGTCCTTCTTTTCCATATATTTAAGAAGGCGACGGCGTTTTCCCACAAGCTTCATGAGCCCGAGACGCGTGTGGCTGTCTTTCTTGTTTGATTTCATGTGCTCTGTCAGCTCACGGATACGATGCGTGAGAATGGCGATCTGGACCTGGGCGTTGCCGGTGTCTTTCTCGTCATTGCCGAACTTGCGGGTGTAATCCAGTTTCTCTTCCTTGGTGATTGCCATTGTTGTTTGTTGCTCCTTCCTTTGATTTTCACTGGGTTGTATGTTGGTATAATATGTCAATATCTTCCATGATTCGCCGCACCAGTTTTTCCTTGCTGTCGAATTGCATAATGTCCCTGATACGGCCCGTAACCCCGATTGTCACACTCACACCGTACAGGTCACCTTCGAAATCGGGAATGTGCACCTCAATCGTTTCGTCATGCCGATCGAATGTCGGCTGCGAGCCTATGCTCATGACCATGTCTGCTTTTTTCCCGGCGACGATTATCCATCCGGTATACACACCTTTTCCGGGCACGATCTTCATCGGATCGCCGGGTACGATGTTCGCCGTGGGAACGCCGATTTTCCTGCCTTCGCCACAGCCCGGAACGACAGTGCCGGAAAACGAATAATCACGGCCGAGCAGACAAGACACATCCCCCATGTCACCGGAGGCGATACGGGAGCGTATGAGCGAACTGTTCACCGTCTCACCATTGCGCCTGACGGGCTGGACGATATCGACGGTGAAACCGAGCGCTCGGGCGAGATCGTCCGTCAACGAGGCGCTTCCCTCGCGGTCCTTGCCGAAGCCGTGATCGTACCCCACGACGAAATGGACCATGCCGAGACAACCAACGAGGAATCTCTTCGCGAACTCCTCCGGTGAGAGAAGCGAGATTTCCCGTGAAAACGGTATGACATAGGCGAAGTCCAGCCCGATTTCCTCGAAAAGCGCAAGCTTTTCGTCGAGTGTAGTCAACATCCCGGGCGCTTTATCGGGAGCAAGAACAGTATAGGGATGGCTGTCGAAGGTTATGACAGCGGATTCGAGCCCGGCATCCCGTGCATGGGACATGACCTTTTCCAGAATAGTCCTGTGACCGATATGCACACCGTCGAAGGTGCCAAGGGTCGCTGCGGTCCGTATTCCACAGCATGTTTCGGCGGGTGGTATGTTTCTGCAGATTTTCATGCCTCACCCCCTGCCGGAATGTCAAAAACAGAGGACCGCAAGGTTTCAGCATCGCCATGTTTTGAAACCGCCAGAAAATCGATGGCGTCTTCGATGCGAAATGATCCCGAGGCGGTGCGTCTGAGCGCCGAAAGATGTGCCGGGCATCCCACCGACTCTCCAAGTTCGTGGGCGAGCGACCGGATATACGTACCCTTCGAACATACAATATCAAGAATCACGACGGGAAATCCTGAAAAATCCCCGTGTATGTCATGAATGGTGATGATCCGCGCTTTTCTCTCTATGGTTTTACCCTTGCGTGCAAGCTGGTAGAGTTTTTTTCCGCCCACCTTGACCGCGGAATACATGGGTGGATATTGTTCCGACGTGCCAATCAGCGCTGTAACCGTTTCTTTCAGTTTCTCAATATCGACCGCCGATGCGTCACCTCGATCATCCGGCCGGCCCGTTGCGTCATGGGTATCGGTGGAAAAACCGAATGTCACTTCTGCGGCATATCGCTTGTCATCGTTTTCAAAGCGTTTCGCCTCTTTCGTGGCCGTGCCGACCAGAAGAACAAGCACGCCGGTCGCCATGGGATCGAGCGTACCCGTGTGCCCGACCTTTTTCACCCGGAGAAGGCTGCGTGTCCGTGCGACCACATCATGCGAGGTCCAGCCAGCGGGTTTGTCGACGACAAGAATGCCCTTCGGCCCGTTTTCCATGGCATCAATTCCCGGGCCGTGTGAAATACCGTGGACAAAGCACAAACATCACTCGTTTTCGTTTTCCTCGTTTGACCGTATCGTTTCGAGAATCCGGTCCATCCGCATACCGTCGATCATCGACGAATCGTGAAAGAAACGGAGAACGGGAAGATATCTCAATGCAACTCGGTCGCGAAGACACGTCCGGATAAATGACGCGGCGTCATTCAATGCCGCTATCGAAACCTCCGTTTCCTCTTCGCTTCCGAGAACACTGACAAAAACGTGGGCATGTTTCAGATCACGGCTCATGTCGACACCGGTTACCGTCACCATGCCGATTCGTTCGTCCCGCAGTTCCCTGTCGATGATCATCGAAACCTCGCGGCTGATGAGCTCGGCCACGCGATCGGTCCTTTTATATCTTTGCATAATTCGTCCATTTCAAGCATTGCATGAAGGCGGCGTGCAGGTATCAGATGTGTTCGACGGAGGTTTCAAGGACCTCCACCCTGCTGTCGCCATCAACGAGATTCAAAACATTGCTGAGAATACTCTCAAGATGTTTCGATTCGTTGGTGACCACCGCCACGGCAAGAGATGATCTCTGCCATTTATCGCCGTTGTCGACCTCGGCGACCGACACATTGAATTTTTTCCTGAGCCGGTCCTTGATGCTCCTGAGAGCGAACCGCTTTGTTTTCAGGGAGCCGCTTTCAGGAATGAACAGCTCCATTCGCAAGACTGCTGCTATCATCGGCATCGATCAGACCGTGCGCGCCTCTTCCTTGATTTCAACAACTTCGATAACGTCGCCGACCTTGATATCGTCATAGTTATCGATACTCAGGCCGCACTCGTATCCCTGGTTCACTTCCGTGACATCTTCCTTGAAACGTTTCAGCGAGGAGATGCTTCCGCTGTATATTTCTATGTTGTCGCGGATCAGGCGGATCTTGGAATTGCGCCTGACCGTGCCCGATGTGACATAACATCCGGCGACATTGCCGATACGGGGCAGCTTGAACACTTCGCGGATCTCGACCGTACCCACGATCTTTTCCGTGATCTTCGGAGAAAGAAGGCCGCTCAGAGCCTTTTCCACATCCTCGATCGCTTCGTAGATGACCTGATAGAGCTTGATGTCCACCTTTTCCTGGGCCGCGAGCTCACGGGCGTCGGGCGTGGGACGGACATGGAACCCGATGATGACGGCTCCGGACGCGGCGGCCAGCAGGACATCGTTCTCATTGATGCCGCCGACAGCCTGATGAATGACGCGAACGCGGACTTCTTCATGAGTGATTCGAGTGAGAGCGTCCGCAAGCGCTTCGGCGGATCCGTCCACGTCGGCCTTGATGATCATCTTCAGTTCCTTGATCAGGCCGTCCTTGATCTTGTTGTATACATCATCGAGCGTAACACGCTTGATGCGCCGTGAAATCTGCTCGCGCTTCATGATACGGCGATGATGAGCGATATCCCTCGCCTCGGATTCGTTATCCACGCCATAGAATGTATCCCCGGCCTTGGGAACCCCGTTCATACCGAAAATCTGAACGGGCCGGGAGGGGCCGGCCTGTTCCACACGATCTCCCTTTTCGTTCAGCATAGCGCGAACGCGTCCCGTGATCATGCCGGTTATGAAAGCGTCGCCGGTGGCGAGGTTGCCTGATTCGATGAGAACCGTGGCGACGGCTCCCAGACCTTTGTCGAGATGGGAGTCGATGATGACTCCGGAAGCCAGTTTGTCGGAATCGGCCTTGAGTTCGAGCATTTCCGATTCGAGGAGCACCTTTTCGAGCAGTTTGTCGATGTTCAGACCCTGCTTTGCCGAAATTTCCTGACATTGATAGGTGCCGCCCCAATCTTCGACCAGAACATTGCGGCGGGCGAGATCGCCTTTCACGCGCTCGGCATCCGCATTCGGCAGATCGATCTTGTTGATGGCGATGACAATGGGGACTCCGGCCTCTTTCGCGTGATTGATGGCTTCAATTGTTTGGGGCATCAGGCCGTCGTCGGCCGCCACGATCAGGATCACGATGTCGGTGACCTTAGCTCCGCGGGCGCGCATGGCGGTGAATGCTTCGTGACCGGGCGTATCGATGAAGGTGATCTTCTTGCCGTCGGGAAGAGTGACGGAATATGCGCCGATGTGCTGGGTGATGCCGCCGGATTCACCCGCCACCACGTTGGTCTTGCGGATATAATCGAGAAGGGTGGTCTTTCCGTGATCAACATGTCCCATGACGGTAACGACGGGAGGACGCTCATCTTCGTTTTCCTCGTCATAGGCCTCCTCGTCGCACGAACGAAGAAGGTCTTCACCGTACTCACCCACATTCTCGACTTCATACCCGAATTCATCGGCAAGCAGGGTGATCGTGTCCATGTCGAGGGACTGGTTCACTGAAACCATCAGTCCCATTTCCAGGCATTTCTGCATGAAGGCCGTTATGGGAATATCCATCTGTTTCGCCAGGTCGCCGACGGAAATGAATTCGCTGACGCGTACCACCTGACGGGCGTCTTCCTGTTGGTCCTTCGAGGCGTGGCGGGATCTGCTTTTCTTCGACCGTGACCGGGAATCCGAGGAAATGCTGGCCATGGTTTTCTTGAAGCTGTTCTGAACGGCGTCTTGATGCTCTTTCATGCGCTGTTTGCGGGATTTCGACCTGCTCCGCTTGTCCTCACGCTTTTTCTTCGTGGAGGATTTGCTTTTTTTGTCCCTGCCGGTGTCGTCGCCTTCTTTTTTTGCGGTGTCTTTCTTTTTCGGTTTCGATTCGGCAGGCTTCGTTTTTCTTATGGTTTTGTCCTTTTTATCGGCGCCTTTTGTCGTGTCGCTTTCTTTATCCTTCTCTTTTTTTCTCTTTTTTTTCTGGGGCTTCTTCTCCGGAGTTTCTTTATCCTCGTGGGAGATCGCCTCGCTGATCTTCTTTCTTTTCTGAATATCCTTGACCGCTGCTTCACGCTGTTTTTCGAATTGTTTCGTGATCGTCTCGAACATGTCCTCGTTCACGACACTCATGTGACTCTTGACTTCATAGCCCGAATCCCGTAAAAGAGAAAGGAGAGCCTCGGAGGAAACATGAAAATCCTTTGCCACCTGGTATACCCGCTTTTTCTCCATTATGCCTCCTTCCCCATCTTTCCATGAGGTATCGTGATAATCAATTCATTGTCAGCACCTGTTCATTGAGTGGTGTTCGATGGACCGGTAGATGCATGACCCTTCAGTCCTCGACCTCTTCTTCTCCGGTGTCTATGTCCTCTGTTTCATCCGCGATGTCCGGTGTTCCGTCTTCAGAGTCTTCGGAATCTTCTTCCCTCTCCGCCGCATCGTCGGAGTCCGTGACTTCATCGTCTTCGGCGGCATCCACGGCCTCTTTCTGTGCATTGCGCTCTTCCAGGCGTTTACGGAAATATTCGCTCGCAAGCTCGATCAGCCTTTCCGCGGTCTTTTCACCGATACCGGGCACACGGGTCAGGTATTCCGGATCGGACTCGGAAAGATCGCGAATGGTCTGAATACCGTGGCTGTTGAGATGGTAGACGGTCTTTTCCCCGATGCCGTTGAGCTCGATGAGAAGTCCCGCCTCCCGGGTTTTTTCAGCCTCGAGTCGAATGAAGTCGGAATGGCTGACGATATCGACATTGAGGCCCGTCAGGTGGCTCGCCAGTTCGGCGTTCACGCCGTTTCTTCCAATTGCCAGCGAAAGCTGCTCGTCCTCGACCACCGCCGTCAGCTTGCCTTTGAGCCGGTCGATATCAACGCGCTGCACCACGGCGGGGCTCAACGCACGGGCAAGATAGGTCTGAATATCATCGCTGTATTGTATGATATCGATACGCTCATTGTTCAGTTCCTTGACGATTCCCTGGACACGGGACCCCTTGATGCCCACACAGGCGCCGACGGGATCGACACGGGGGTCGGTGGATGAGACCGCAATTTTCGAGCGTTCTCCGGGTCGACGGGCCACACCCTTGATCTCGACGACACCGTCGTAGATCTCGGGAACCTCGAGATCGAAGAGTTTGACCAGGAATTTCGGATCGGTCCGCGAAAGAACTATCTGCGGACCCTTGGTCTCCTTGAGCACATCGACAATGATCGCGCGGATGGTGTTGCCCTGGTGATAACGCTCACGGCGAATCTGGTGTTTGTTGGGCAGAATGGCCTCGATACGCCCGAGGGTGACGAAAATATCGCCGTGCATGATCTGCTGCACCGTACCGGTCACCACTTCGTACAGGCGTTTGCGATAGTCGTCGTATACCTTGTCGCGTTCGACTTCCCGAATCTTCTGGATCAGGCTCTGCTTGGCGGAATGAATGGCGTGTCTGCCGAAATCCTCGAACCGCAGGTGTTCGATGACAGTGCCGCCGATCTCCGCATCCGGATCGATCTCACGCGCCTCTTCGAGGGTGAGTTCGATGGTTGGATCTTCGACTTCATCCATCACATACCACTCTGCGTACATCTCGATCGTGCCCCTGTGTTCGTCGATGTCGACCGTGACATGGTCCGAACTGCCGAACCGTTTTTTCGCGGCGCTGAGCAATCCGGTTCGAATCGTTTCAATGACGAGTTCGCGGTCAACATTCTTTTCACGGGCTATCTGGCCGATGGCTTCCAGAATATCATACCGTTTGTCGAGTTCGGGGCCTGCCATTCAGCAATCTCCATGTTTATGTTAATTCTCTAACATTCAAGTGGATGAATCATCCGGCGAGTTTTCTTATCAAAAAAAGTGAGCCAAGCTGCCAGCTCACTTTCGCATAGCTACATAATATATAACAATACAGCGAAAATATGCAAGGAATTTTTTGATTTTTCATTGGTTTTTTCGAAAGTTACGAAATATCGGTTTTTCGTAATCTTTCGGGATCGGGACGTGCCTCGATATGGTGGGCCAGTTCGGCGATAATCTCATCGGCAAGGAGTGTTCCGGCGGATGTGAGAACCAGGATTCCCCCGCCATTCCGGTCGAGGAGTTTCTCCTCCAGGAAGTGTTCCGCCGTCCCGAAGAAGGCCGGGGAAGGTTCGCCGCCCAGTTCGCACAATCTGTTCAGATCGAGTCCGCGTCTTGTTCGCAGGGAAAGCATGAGATATTCTCCGGCGAAATCTTCGTCCGTGAGCATTTCTCGGCAGGCGCGTGCATCCCCGCCCGCTCCGACCGCGGAAATGTACGTCGCGGGATCGTCCACATTCCAGAACCGCATGGCGCCGTCGAAACCGTGGGCGGCCGCTCCGATGCCTAGATATGGCGTGAAATCCCAATAGGACATGTTGTGACGGCATTCGAAACCGCTGCGGGCGTAGTTCGATATTTCATAGCGGCCGTAACCGTTTTCGATTAATATTGAAACCGCCGTTTCATACATGTCCGCCGTCTCGTCCTCACCGGGAAGGTCGAGGCCGTTGGAAGCCGCCAGCCTGAAGAACGGCGTGTCCTCCTCTATCCCGAGGCTGTATGCTGATATATGGTCGGGACCGAGCGATACACATCGGTCGAGGGTTTCTTTCCAGGAATCGAGGGTCTGTCCGGGGACCCCGAACATGAGATCCGCCGAGACGGCATCGAAGCCAGCGCGCCGCGCCATATGGATCGAACGCTCCGCCTCTGAGGCATCGTGCAGCCGTCCGAGGGCGGCGAGAACCGTGTCATCGAATGATTGGATTCCGATGCTCACACGTCCCGCACCGGCGTCGCGTACCGTTGCAAGCCAGTCTTCCCCCCTGCCGGGGGTTTCGCAGAGGGAATCGGGATTAGCCTCGACCGTACATTCAACTGTTTCGGGGGAGGTCACAATCCCGATGAAACGCGATAGCTGTTCCGCGGGCAGAAGCGATGGTGTTCCGCCGCCGATGTACGCGGTCGCGGGGCGGGAATCGAAGACACTCCTGTCGCGGGCATGGTATTCCGTGATGAGAGCGTCGAGATAGGTGGAGAACGAGGTTGTGCCGGTTGCAACCGTGCTTGCGAAACCGCAGTAGGGGCACCTGCTTCTGCAGAAGGGAATATGGCAATACAGGCCCCAGGTCATGACATGCGCCTCGCAACGGTCACCGGATCAGATTGAAATAGCGGGACCAGCGGATACGGTGGACGATATCGTATATCGGTACGTCATGATTCCAGCTCCACCAGATGATGACCGCCCGGCCGATAACATTTTCGTAGGGGACGAAACCCCAGAAACGGGAATCGTTCGAATTGTCCCTGTTGTCCCCCATCATGAACATGTGCTCCGGAGGCACCGTCACCGGCGGCATATTGTCACGCGGACCGAGATGAGCCGGCAATATGTTGGGATCGATGCATTTGGCATGTTCCGGAAGATCGCGTTTCACTCCATCGACATACACGACCTTGTTCCGTATTTCGACCGTCTGCCCCCCCACCGCGATGCATCGTTTGATAAAGTCCTTCGACGGGTCCTCAGGGTACTTGAAAACCAGAACCTCGCCGGGTTCCGGGTCCTTGAACCGCACGAGAAACGTGGGGGCGAAGGGAAGCCTGATTCCATAGGGATATTTGATGGCCATGAGCTGATCGCCCACAAGGAGGGTGTCCTCCATGGAGCCCGAGGGGATTTTGAACGGCGCCATGATGAATGACCTGATGATGGCTGCGAGGACAAACGCTATCAGGACGGGTTCGATCCATTCTTTCCTGAACTTTGCGAAGCCGGTCAGGTTCTTCGATGGGCGTGAACCCTTCTTATTCGGCGCCACTGTTCCTCCCCTTCATGAGATCTCTGCTGTTGCCGTTCGGGACGGGGTGTCCGTCTTCCGGTGTGTGTTATCATTCCCGCTTCCTAGCGGATCAAGGTGAAAAAACGCGACCACCTCGCGCGGTGCAGCAGGTCAAAAAGCGGGACGTTCGTATTCCAGCTCCACCAGACGAAAAGTGCCTTCCCGACGATGTTCTCATAGGGAACGAAGCCCCAGAAGCGGGAATCATGGGAGTTGTCCCTGTTGTCCCCCATCACGAACATGCAGTCGTCAGGAACGACTGTCGGAGGCATGTTGTCGCGCCTTCCGTATGTCAGCGAGTCGGTGAACTTCGCATGTTCGGGAATATCCTGGCGCACACCGTCCACGAACACCTCTTTGTCACGGATCTCGATGGTCTGCCCCTCAACCGCCACACAGCGCTTGATGTAGTCCTTGGAGGGGTCCTCCGGATATTTGAAAACGATGACATCGCCTGGACTCGGATCATTATATCTGACAAGAAAGGAGCCGCCGAACGGCATGCGAATACCGTACAGGAATTTCGCCGCCATGAACTGATCGCCGACGAGAAGTGTGTCCTCCATCGATCCCGAGGGAATTTTGAAAGGTTCCAACACGAAGGATCGTATGAGAAAGGCAAGCGCGAACGCTATGACAATAGGCTCGAGCCATTCCTTGCGGAATCGCGTGAATCCGCCTGGTTTGGCGGGAAGATTATCGTTTTCGTTCTTCAGGCTATCCGTCATCGTCGTCCTGGTCGTTCTCCTTTTTTTTGTGGGACGAATGGAGCGGCGAAAAAGTTTCCGCAAAGATTCCGGGGTTCAATCGCCGGTCTTCAAGACAGCGAGAAAGGCTTCCTGGGGAATGCGGACCTGTCCCACCTGCTTCATTCGTTTTTTGCCTTCCTTCTGTTTTTCAAGGAGTTTGCGCTTTCGGGTGACATCGCCGCCGTAACATTTCGCCGTCACATTCTTTCGCAGCGCCTTGATGTTCGTGCGGGCTATGACCTTGGACCCGATGGCCGCCTGAATCGCCACCTGGAACATCTGCCGGGGAATGAGCTCCTTCAGTTTCGACGCCAGTTCACGGCCCGTCCTCTCGGACTTGCTGCGATGGATGATCGTCGAGAGCGCGTCCACGGGGTCGCCGTTTATGAGAATATCGAGCTTGATGACATCGGCTTCCTCGTATCCGCTGAACTCATAATCGAAGGATGCATAGCCGCGCGTCACGCTTTTCAGTTTATCGTAGAAGTCGTAGACGATTTCCGCGAGAGGAAGGCTGCACACCAGATTGACACGGGTGATATCGAGGGATTCCGTCCGAAGAATTTCGCCGCGGTAATCCTGGACGATTTTCATGATGGATCCGATGTATTCGTTCGGCGTCACGATCTGCGCTTTCAGGAACGGCTCCTCGATACGGCTGACCTGCGAAAGATCGGGAAAGCGCGCCGGATTGTTTATGAATGTTGTTTCACCGTTGGAATAGACGATCCGGTAGACGACCGAGGGCATGGTGTTGATGATATCGAGGCCGTATTCACGGTCCAGACGTTCCTGAACGATTTCCATGTGAAGCATGCCGAGAAAACCACATCGGAATCCGAACCCGAGGGATACTGAGTTGTCGGGTTCGAAGGTGATCGACGAGTCGTTCAGGGTGAGACGTTCGAGGGCGTCGCGGAGATCATCGAAATGATCCGGGTTTTCCGGGTACATCCCCGAAAAGACCATCGGCTTGGGTTCCTTGTAGCCGGGAAGCCGTTTTTCGGTGCGGTTGGTATCCAGGGTAACCGTATCGCCCACCTTGATTTCCTTGACATCCTTGATGCCGCAGATGAGATAACCGGCTTCGCCCGCGGAAAGTGTCTCGCAGGGTTTTTTCCCCAGACGCAGAATGCCGAGCTCAAGAACCTCCCACTCGAAGTCGGTACCGAACATATAGACCTCGGCACCCTTTTTCACCGAACCGTCGAAGAGGCGGACATAGGCGACCGCGCCACGGTAGGTGTCGTAGTCGGAATTGAAAATCAGGGCCTTGAGAGGGGCGTCCGGATCGCCTGCGGGAGGCGGCACCCGGTCAACGATTGCGGCGAGCGCGTCCTCGATGCCGAGGCCGGACTTGGCGGAGCATCTGATGATCTCGGATTCGTCCACTCCCATCAGGTCTTTGAGCTGGCTGACCGTACTCTCCTCCTGGGCGGTGGGAAGGTCGATCTTGTTGGCGACGGGGATGATGGTGAGGTCCGATTCCATGGCGAGCCAGAAATTCGATATGGTCTGCGCCTCCACCCCCTGGCTGGCGTCGACGAGGAGCAGCGCGCCCTCGCACGCGGCAAGACTGCGCGAGACCTCGTATGAAAAATCGACATGCCCGGGGGTGTCGATGAGATTGAGGATGTATGTTTCGCCGTCTGTATGGCGGTATTCCATCCGGATGGCATGGCTGCGGATGGTGATGCCGCGCTCACGCTCGAGCTCCATGTCGTCCAGGATCTGCTCCTTCATGTCCTTGGAGGAAACGGTATGGCTGTATTCCAGCAGACGGTCGGCAAGGGTGGATTTCCCGTGGTCGATATGCGCTATGATACAGAAATTTCTGATATTTCGCTGGTTGACAGGCATGCACTCTCCAGATTAGATGTAAGGTATAAAAATACGAAATACCGGAGGTGAAGTCAATCGCTTCGAGCGTCGGCAATACCCATTTTACGGCAAGCATATTTTTTTCTGCGGTAAAAAATTGCTGAACCGGGATTTTGAGGATTAGTGGATGAACCGCGATTATAATCCTGACAATCCTTTCATCCCATAAATCATGGTTCAAACGCTGGACGATCAATCATCATTCTTCCATCAGCGTCAGCATATTGTCGTAAGGTTTTCGGGAGGCTGCCAGCTTCGAGCGGGGACGGCTTTCATCGAATCTTCATGTCGAAACAAACAAATGAAGGGAAATCATGACACCGATCCTGCTCAGAAATTGAACAGGCCGTCAAATTTATGCACAGCGGCAGATGGAAACGAATGGGGACCGCATCCTCGAAATACTTCAATATGTTGCATATTATCAGGCAATTACATAGTATGTCTTATCGATTGGCATTTCTCTTGCATATATAATTTGCAACACCAGGCTGTCACATCATGGAAATCATCACATCACGCCCATCGAGGAGATCACATCTCATGAAGCTCACTCCCAAGGAAGTGCTCGAACTGATCAAGAAGGGAAACGTGGTATCGGTCGATCTGAAATTCATGGATTTTCCGGGCCTCTGGCAGCATTTCTCGGTTCCAATCAGCCAGCTCGATCTCGATTCGTTCGAGGATGGCTACGGCTTCGACGGGTCATCGATCCGCGGATGGCGATCCATCAATGAATCGGACATGCTCGTGGTTCCCGATCCCTCCACGACCTTCATCGATCCGTTCATGAAATACAAGACGATCAGCATGATCTGCGACATTGTCGATCCCATCACACGCGAGCGTTACACACGATGCCCGCGCAATGTCGCCAAGAAGGCCGAACTCTATCTGAAATCAACCGGACTTGCCGACGAGGCCTACATCGGTCCCGAGCTCGAGTTCTTCATTTTCGACGGCGTCAGGTTCGATCAGAACGCGCACGAGGGTTACTATCACATCGACAGCGTGGAGGGACGCTGGAACACCGGCCGCGCTGAAGAACCCAACCTCGGCTACAAGCCGCGGTACAAGGAAGGCTACTTCCCCGTACCCCCCACCGATTCCCAGCAGGACCTCCGTGAAGAGATGGTTCAGGTCCTGACCGAATGCGGATTGAACGTCGAGGCCCAGCATCACGAGGTGGCGACCGGCGGCCAGGGCGAGATCGACCTCAGATTCGACACCCTCGTGAACATGGGCGACGCCGCGAACCTCTACAAGTATATCCTCAGGAACGTGGCGCGCCGCAACGGCAAGACCATCACCTTCATGCCCAAGCCGCTCGCCGGAGACAACGGTTCCGGCATGCACACTCATATTTCGCTGTGGAAGGGCGCCACGCCGCTCTTCGCAGGATCCGGTTATGCGGGTCTCAGCGACATGGCAATGTATTTCATCGGCGGAATTCTCAAGCATTCGCGGGCGCTCGCCGGGTTCACCAATCCGACGACCAATTCCTACCGACGGCTTATTCCCGGTTTCGAGGCGCCGGTCAATCTCGCGTATTCACAGCGCAACCGCTCCGCCGCCGTGCGCCTGCCCATGTATTCCATGAGCCCGAAGGCGAAGCGAGTGGAGATACGCTATCCCGACAGCAGCTGCAATCCCTATCTCGCATACACCGCCCTCCTCATGGCCGGCCTGGACGGCGTCCAGAACAAGATCGATCCCGGAGATCCCCTGGACAAGGACATCTACGACCTTCCGCCGGAGGAGCTGGCGAATGTTCCGGTCATGCCCGAGTCACTCGACGCCGCTCTCAATGAACTGGAGAACGATCACGAGTTCCTGCTCAAGGGGGATGTCTTCACCGAGGATGTTATCAGGACCTGGATAGACTACAAGAATTTAAACGAGGTCGACGCGCTACGTCAGCGTCCTCATCCGTGGGAATTCGCCATGTACTATGATCTGTAATCCAAACAATCTTCTCCTTCCCTTGAAACGGTGCGGTCGCATACAGTGGCCGCATCGTTTTTTTAAGGCACGGAAGAGAGAATTGCGAAGGAGGCAGACTCCATGAGAGTGGGGGGCATGTGCCAAGAAGGGAGACACCGGTCATACCGGACGCGAGTGATCAGGACTGGTCCCTGTCATCTTCCGAACCCGCATCATCGGTTTCATGATCTCTGCGCGGCGGTTTACGGGTCAGGTGTGAAATGATGATGGGTATCGCTCCGCCGGCGACGATCGCGAACACGAGATATTTCAACATTTCATCCATATGCAGCCGCCCTGAAAAAAAAGGCGCCCTTCTCTTTGAAAGGCGCCTCGATTTATCCGGGAATCAAATTGCTGTTACTGGTTCTTTCTGCGCTCGAAATCCGCGAGGTCGCTTTCCGGCCAGAAGAAATCTGAACCGTCGGTCGTTCCGGCTTCCCAGTCAATGCTCAGCGTGAGACCGTCACGGCCGTCATTGTCGCCGTTCACATCGTGCGAGGCATCCGTCTCCATGCCCGTTGCGATGCCGGTTTCGGGGTCGAATTGATATCTGAAATCACCGCCCACATTCGGATCGAACTGGGGGAGTTCCTTCGTGAGCGAGAGAAACTTGATCTCAACATATTCGCCGTTTTCGGCGTGGTAGCGGCGTTCGAGATTGATGATCTGTTTCAGCTTGCTTCGCATTTCCGCCGTGTCGATTGTCGTCTGCTGGGAGATGTTTTCCCTGGTGCCCATCGCGAAATAGATGAACACACCGATGACGATTACGGCAACGACGATGAGGATTCGTGAAATAGTCCGGAAGAGGCGCGCCTTCCGTTCTATCCGCTCTTCCTCCGTGAGCTGCGTTTTGTTTTCTTCTGCCATTTCTCCCTCCTGCATGGCCAAACGTGAAGCAATTGTTGAATGATGAATGAATTGACGTGTGATGAAACGAATGAACGGTCAGTTGAAAAAGAAATCTGAGCAATTCTGAAGCTATTATACAACATTATATTCCTGAATCCAACCATTATGAAGCCCGGATTCGAAAAAAATCATCTCCGCTTTTTCATATTCTTCCCGGGTGATACGGCGCGCAATGACAGGGTGCTTCAACGCCTTGTGGGCCGGAAAATACTGGTTCATCAGGCTGACATGCACATCGGGGGAAATCGCTTCGGCCAGATGCCGCATGACCTGTTCCGTTCCGCTCATGTGCCCCGGAAGAACCAGGTGCCGGACGATGAGACCCGATACCGCGACCCCGTTCCGTGTCCTCAGCTTTCCCACCTGACGGTACATTTCATAAAGCGCCCTGCGGTTGTTTTCGACATAGACGGAGAAACCGGACAGTTCGTGTGCGGTTTCGTCATTGTCGTATTTGGCGTCGGGCAGATAGATGTCGATGATTCCATCGAGGAGACCGAGTGTCCCCGCCGACTCGAATCCGCTGGTATTGTAAACCATCGGGATTTCCAATCCCAAAGGGACCGCATGGCGAAGCGCGGAAACGATCGAGGGAACGAAATGGGTCGGCGTCACGAAATTGATATTGTGAACGCCGCGTTTCTGAAGTGCGAGCATCATCTCCGCAAGTTGTTCGTCGGCAACCTGTTTCCCCGTGTGCAGCTGGCTGATGGGATAATTCTGACAGAAAATGCATGACCCGGTGCAGCCCGAGAGAAAGATCGTTCCGGAACCTCTCGTGCCGCTGATGGGAGGCTCCTCGCCGGTGTGCACATTCGCGCTCGCCACGACAGCCGCGGCCCCGGAGCGGCATCTGCCCTGCTCTCCCCTGCGACGGTTCACACCGCATTCGTGGGGACAGAGCGTGCACGCCTCATAGACCGCCTCGAGCCGTTCGACCCGTCGGGCCAGTTCGCCCGCAGCGTGAAGGTCGATATACCGCGGCCGGTCCTGGGCTGGGGATGACATCATGAGATATCGCGTCCGGTCAGTTCAGCATGCCGAGGAAAAATTCGGCGTCCTGGACCTCGCGGGACTCGGTGAAATCTTCGGCGATACGGGTGAACTGCTCGCGGGCCTTGTCCTTGTTTCCGGCGTGCATGTAGGCTTTTCCGGCGTTCAGGAGCATGACGGGGATGAATACGGAATTCTTGTTCTTACGGGCGAACTCCGCGTATGTCTCCGCGGCTTTCGCATAGTCCTCACGCATCTCGTAAATCGAGCCGAGACCGTTATAGGCATTGAACGTGAATACCGGATCGTTTCCGAATTTACTGATGTACTCCGAAAAATACTCCTCAGCCAGGTCGTAGTTCTCCTCGGAGAAATAGGAGTTCGCCAACTGCATGAGGGCGTCGCCCGCGAAATCCGAACCGCTGTAGTCGTCGACGACCCGTTTGAGGAGGTCGCGTGCTTCCGGAGCGTTGTTCGCCATCGCCGTCATCGCCGCATCATAGGCGTTGACAGCGTTCTTTTTGCGGCCGTCCACGAACAGATAGGCGCCGCCCACGACCAGCACGACCACGAGAATGGTGCTGCCGATCTTCACCCATTCATCCCGGATGAAATCGGTCGCCTGTGCAATGAAAATGAGCAGGGGGTCTTTTTTCAGTTCCTTCTTGGTCAGTTTCTTGTGTTTTCTGAGCATGGCGGTCGGATTCTCCTGTGTTCGAAAAGCGCTCTTGGTATCACATTTCAGCAGTTTTCAATAGTCTTTTAATATAGTTTACGGTTCATCATGTGTCAATAGAGGTTCCACGTCTGGCAATCCCCCATTTTTCAGAAGGCGTATAAATGCAATGATATTTGCAGATAGTTACGTTTCCTCACGCGCAAGGGTTTGGTTCGTCGTTTAACCGCGACTGCAAGGACAGCTGCCACAGCGCCGCCGATCATGTAATACGGATACGCCGGGATATCATACAAACGCCGTCGCGACAGTCGTCCAGTCGCCGCCAGTAATTTGATGACCAGAGATGCCGGGAGGAGGGCGCAGAACGAAGCGGCGAGCATCACGAGCACCGCCATGTTTTTGATGGCGGTATAACTCCGCAGGCGAATGCTTTCCAGCCGGTAATCCTGCTTGATCTGGCGGTGATATTCTTCAATCCGCCATCGCAGACCATACCCTTCCATGACCGTGTTCATGACTGTTACGCGCGATCCGTCCTCATTGGTCATATACCAGCTCAATCCATCACGTCGACGCTTCGATACCACCAGCCACAACGGATTATTACCATAATACACCCGGCGGATGCCCACATCGAACCATTCTCCACGGGATGACCGGTACCGACGGGTCAACCGCACCCGGCGGGCGATTGCTTCGATATTCTCCCCCCGACTGCTGTCACAGCGTTTCCGAAGCGACCGCTGCGCCTGCCCCCGGATGATGAACCGCCGGCCGGTGGACAGCATGCTGTCCAGTATCACAGAACGGTCACCCCCGCGGTCGAATACAAACACCGCTTCAGGGTGCACAGCAGCTGAAGCACGGACCGCCGACAGAATTTTCGTGTTCTCGCTCGTCAGCTGTCGGCCCTCGTGGTCGATACCGTATACTTCGCTGTATACCGGCACGATCCCTTCATCGTCCGCCATCACCGCGTTCAGCCACCAGTAGCCGTTGCCGATCTCGGGGCGCTTCGGCGTGCTCTTGTCCCCGTCACGAACACGCCCCAACCCTTCCATCTTCTTCGCGCACGGCTTCTGGATATCGCTCAAATCAATGATGCAGTAGCGTTTTTGACGAATCGCGGTCCGATGCCGCCGGGTATGGGCTTCCATCAACCGCTCGCCGAGTTCCGGCCGTCCCAGGTTTCGTCGCAGACGCTCCCACGTCTTCTTCGGCGATATGCATTCTCCCAGACTCCGGACCAGAACGCTCAAACGTACGTCCCGGCATGCCAGCATTCCGTGCAGAAGGCACCACAGGTTCTTCACTTCCGGGCGGCTGAATCCATTGCAGCCCAACCACCTGACAAATTTGCTCATTCTCTGCTGGATTTCCGGCGTCAATTCCTGTATACTACCCATCAGGGACTCCTTTTGTTATTTGATTAACTCGCAATGAGTTACACCTAAATCAAATATACGAAAGCGAGTCCCTTTTTGCTAGGATAAAATGATGCCTTTCTTCTTGTGTTTCTTCGCTTTACTTGCTGTGTGTTTATGGATTTTGGGGGATTGCCAGAGGTTCCACGTGAATCGCACTTTTCATCACGACCGTTGCCGTTCTCCGCTCAGGACAAGAAATAGATCGGGCTCGACCACGCCATATTGCCGTCGGCCTGCACCACCTTCACCCAGTATGCGGCCATTCCCGATTCGGGCGGCGCCGTATCCGTGTATTCAATCGATATTTCGCGCGGGTGCGCCGCCGGGGCGATCATTGAGAAGCGGACCTCGAGATTTACACCGCCGGCACTGAATGTTTTCAATCCGTCGAGTTCATTGGGCCTGACCGCATATTCTCCCTGTGCGGAGATGAAGCGGATGAGCGGATCGTCGCCGCTTACCTTGAGCAATACCCCGTCGATGTCGCCCGATGTGGTCGATGCGACCTTCAGTTCAGATTCGGACATACGCTCGATTCCCTGGTCCGGCCGGTCGAAGGCATGGGGATGGAAGGCGGTTATCTTCCCTCCCTCCGCCTGTATGACCCCGTCCCAGTCCGCCGTCTTGGCCCGGCTCCTGATGCGAACGCCGGACCACTCGAGGCGCAGCCATCGTTCATCGCTGTTTTCGTCGCCGAATGAATGACGGTGGATGGTCTCGGTGTTCCGCAGAACGTGCAGGTCCAGTATCGGGGCCGTACCGGCGAAATCGATGCCGAACGTCCGCGGGCCGTGCGCATCTCCCGTAACCACATCACCCATCATGGCTTCGCCGGAGCGGACATCGAGATACATGCGCACGCCGGTCGTCGCGTAACAGTGGCGCTTGCGCAGGGCGTCCCAGACCGCCTCACGGGTGCGTTCGCCGCAGAAAATCCCCGTATAGCCGCCATACACATCGAATGTCGCGAAGTCCCGGGCGAGGGGCCTGAGTGGAGCGGAAAGTCCCGGCCGTCCCGTATGGTCGTCGCTCTGGCCGACGAAACCGGCGATGAGGCCGCGTTCGAGCGCATCCTTCGCGAACCATTCGAACGTGCCGTGATGGGAGTGGATTTCCACCAGTCCCGAGAAGTTTTCGTCCCAGTAATCGAAATTGGCATACCGTCCGCCCACATGGGCGATGGCCATCATGTCGTCCCGTCCCCTGAATTCCCCGAAAAGCGCGGAAAGCGGGTAGCGGTCGTTCTCCTCGGAGGATCCGTCGTGGATCTGCCAATGTGAGCTGCGGTATATGGGGAGATCGTCCCTGCGGTAGAGTATGTTGTGGTCCCCCCCGGCCGGAGTCAGTCCCGACCACTCATAGCCCGGGAACACGACGAACGATCCGGGATCGTTGAAGGCCTTCGACTGACGGAGCACCTCCTCCCATGTCCCGTCGGTCACCTGGAAATCATTGCCCTGCCACCCGGCCACATCGAGAAGGGCGCTGTCTCGGGCGAAGAGGAAATAGTCCTCCACCGTACCCGTCCCCACCGTCTGCTCCGTCTGGCCGTGCATGTCACCCCAGAGGATGGATGGGGGCGCGTCCGATATGACCACCGGATTGGACATTCCACGCATGCCGCCGGATTCGACGGTCAGCCGGAAGACGCCCTTGCGGGGGAACACGACAGTTCCCGCACGTTCTACACCTTTGGACAGTTTCGGCGCCATGTCGAACTTCGCCCCTGCATCATCTTCGCAGGCGGCATGAATTTCCCCGTTGAAATCGGTAACGGGGTTCCCCCACCCGTCGATGACCCGGACCCGGACAGGCAGTTCCCCGCCGGGGCGGGCGGTCGTGGGTATGATCGCTTCGATGTTCCGCGCCTCTCCCGGAACGACCGTCAGAAAGGGCTGTTCGGCTATGTCATAGTATTCGCGTGTGCCGAATGCATCCACCCGAACCAGAAAGCCGTTCCGCTTTTCGGGAAAGGTCTGAAGGCTCCAGCCGGGAGAACCGCTCGTGGTGTCGCCAATGACAATCGTTATGGTGTCCCCTTCCGCGAGCGAGCCGTCGAAGACTTTCGCGACGATGGCGCCCTGGTACGGCCGTATGAAATACCGGTTGTCGTACCAGAGCCGCAAGGAGGCGTCTCCATCCGTTTCAGCGGTCACATATCCCGGCGCACCCGGATCGTCGCACTGGGGCATGACCGCATCCGACATGGCCCGGCGTGTCACGATGATCGAGCCGCCGTCATCGATGCCATATTTCCCCACGGTATAGGTGATCGTCCAGGTCCCTGTCGTTCCCACGGGAAATGAGCCCGCCGGATCGATGACCGCCGTGCCGAGATCTTCCGTTTTCATGCCTGTGAGAGTCCTTTCATGGAGAAAGAAAGTGATGGGTGGTGGTCCCCGATCTTCGTTGGGTTACTGTCATTGAAGGCGCGGGGCTGCATTGTCCCGGCACGGAAAAAGCCGGCGGAGAGACACCGGCCTTTTCCTGGTGCTGAGTGCTTTACGGCGGAAATTCAGCGTGCGTTCAGCTCGGCGAGTGTTTCCCCGATGATCATCCAGTAGCACGTGCTCATCACCACGCCCGACGGCGGCAGGATCTTTGTATCGTAATCCGGCACCTCGACCACTGCGTCGCCGTGCGTCCAATAGGGATCGATATACACGTCAACGAGGCTGTAGTCGACGGGCCCGGGAACCCCCTCGCCGATGTCCGTGGGGCCGGGAGTGAAGACGGCCACGGTGCCGGCGCCGACTTCCTTCGCATATGTCAGCTCGCGGACGGGATACATGGAATAGCCGATGTGGAACCAGGTATCGCCATCTTCGAGAAGGCCGCGAAGCTGATCGTCGCCGTATTCGTTCTCAACAATGGTGAAGAGGTCCTTCGGGAATGACGGCATCCGGCGCTGCGAGGTCATGAAGTGCCCGATGATGCCGCCCACGATCTTGTTGCCGCCCGATACGGTCGAGGCCATGAGCTCGCCGGCCTTTTCGAATTCGGGAAGCTCGTTCTGCTCGATACGCTCCAGGAAACCCTTGACCTCCGATACATACTGCCGTCCCAGCATTCCGGGTTCGACCGGCATGATGCGCAGGTCGGGATGAAACATGAAATAACCGATGGCCTCGTTCCGTTTCGCCGCTCCGGGGACGAACATGCTCTGCCAGAGCGTGGGCATCTCTCCCTGGCGCGTGACCGCGGCGACATATTCGGCGGTGAAGGTCCACATGTTGATGACATTGGCGATTCCCGCCACAGGACCGACGGGTTCGTCCGCGCCCACTTCCATGACCCTGTTTCTGCCCGGAGGAAGGCCGTTGTCGATCAGATAATCCGCCAGCGGCGCGATGTGCGAGTCCTTCGAGCCGAAGACGATGATGAGGGCGCCGTTGTCCTTGTAGCCCTTGAGCTGTTCGTACTGGTCCTCGGGATGGAGCTCGAGGGTTCCCACGATCACAATGTCTTCATCGGTCAGGTCGCCGTTGAGCGGTACGGGCTTGATACGGCGGAGGCCGCCCGCCCTGTCGCACGCTTCAGCCACGAAACCGCCCCAGTCCTCGTGCATGGGATACTGGTATCCGCCGCCGGGCATCATCTTCACTTCCTCTTCGCCCGTTCGGTGAATGGTCTCGTCGTCCATGACGAATATCTGGCCGCCGCCCACGATACGCTCGGCCGCCGCATCCGCCGGGGCGGCCATATCGGGAATGATCGTGTGCGTGTGCTCCAGACAGTCGATGATTTTCGCGATGAATACCTCTGCGGGCTGTTTTTCCATCGTCACCTCCGCGCCATTCTGTTCCGTGCCGCCGCACCCGGAGAGGAGCACCGGAAGCAGGAGGGCTGCAATCGCTGCCGAAAAAAAGGTTTTCATGTCTGCATGTCCTTTCCCTGTTCTTTGGCTTTCCGATATTTTACTGTTGCTTGATTATACGACACCCTCATGGCCGCTTTCAAGGTTTTTTTGATTTCACGCCGGCGGAATGCTATATTACTTTTACCGTTTGTCCGGTGCAGTAAGCAACACAATTTGATACTATGGCGCGAGCATGTGATCAAAGTCGACCGTCGATTATATAACCCCTCCGCCGCCATCGTGGCGCCTCCCCTGACAGGGAAGGCAGATACGGTTAACAGCGGCGGCGCATGGGTCCCCCTGTGAGCTTGCTATATTCCAGTAAG
>CAYNWJ010000012.1:0-21968 GCA_964400815.1 uncultured bacterium | reverse complement strand
GAGTTCGCCGGGGGACAGGGTGTGGAACTGACCGCTTGACAGCGCTGTTTGCGGAAGAAGACTTAACGGGTGAGGATTGGCCGATACGGCGCCGATCAATTCTCACCCGTTTTCATTTTGACTCATACTGCGATACATGCTATATTTGTTGCGACAAGAAAGGTGCCGGGATGGCGGAACTGGTAGACGCACGAGACTTAAAATCTCGGGGACGCAAGTCTGTACGGGTTCGATTCCCGTTCCCGGTACCAGGTAATCATCATCATCGTCAGGTTCGGCGACCCGATGAAGCACATGTGGAGCATTGAATGGGCAATCAGAATACCGTCGAAACACTCACATCGAGGATCCGTGAACTGGAACACAGGATATCCGAGCTCTCGGTCACGGACCACGATCAGGCCCTCAGGGAATCCAACGCCTTCATGACGGCGGCCAAGGCAATCCTCACATATAGAAACTTCAACGATTCCGCCCGCGCCATTTTCGATGCCTGCACCGGCCTCATCGGCGCGACTTCCGGCTATATCGCTCTTTTGAACAGTGACGGCAGCGAGAACGAGGTGCTCTTCCTCGAAGCGGGCGATCTGCCCTGCACGGTGGATCCGGAGCTTCCCATGCCGATCCGCGGCCTCCGGGCCGAATCATACAAATCCGGCTCGGTCGTTTATGACAACGATTTCATGGAAAGCAGATGGATGCAATTCATGCCGGAAGGTCATGTCCGGCTTGACAATGTCATGTTCGCCCCGCTGAACATCGAAGGAAAAACGGTGGGCATCATGGGCATCGCCAACAAGCCCGGTGGATTCACCGAAAAGGATGCCGGAATTGCCAGCGCTTTCGGCGACCTGGCGGCAATCGCTCTCAACAACAGCAGGATGCTCGACGATCTCATTCACAGCGAGGAACGTTACCGGGCGGTGAGCGATTCCGCCGTCGAGGCCATAGTGACTTTCGATGATAATGGAACAATTCTCTCATGGAACGAGGCTTTCGAAAAACTCGTCCGGTATGACGCCGACGAAATACCGGAAATCAGCCTGACCGGATTGTTCGACTGCGGCGAGGACGCTTTTAACCGCGAGAAGCATATCGGAAAGACCGTGGAGCTGACCGTTCTCACCAAGGACAGCGCAAAAATTCCCGTCGAACTCTCGCTCGGAACATGGAAATCCAGGGAAGGCGTGTTCTATTCCTGTATAATCCGCGATATTTCCGAACGGAAGAAGATCCAGGCGGAACGCGAACGGCTCATCGAGGATCTGCGGCAGGCTCTCAACGAGGTGAAGAACCTCAAGGGCCTCATCCCGATCTGTTCGCACTGCAAGAAGATAAGAAACGACAAGGGATATTGGGAACAAGTGGAGATATACATCCGCAACAGGTCTGACGCCGAGTTTTCCCATGGCATCTGTCCCGAATGCATCACCAGGTATTACCCAGACATCGAGGACGAACTCTGATATTCGCCTTGAAACGCTGCGGCTGCCAGCGTACTCCGCGTACACATACAGTCATGCCCGCCCCCACTTATTTTCATGTATTTCTTGATTTTTGTTGACTGAGTGCTATATTCTATTATTATTGCATGATTATGAAAGGAGTGGGAAACAATCCCCTGAACGATGTAATCGAACGATAACGGCGTCGCTGAAACAACCAAAGGTGGTAGCGGCATGCAGGAAGACTGGAATATCATTCTCAGTGTGACGGATTCCCCCGATTCTTCTCTCATCGGGCAGCAGAAGGTGTTTTCCACATCTCCGATCACCATCGGTCGCGGTGAGGACAATGATTTCACCATTGCGGATCCTTCCATTTCCCGTAACCATTCGATTATCCGTATCACGAACGATTATACCCGCGTGTTTATTACCGACAAAAGCACCTACGGGACCGAAGTCGGGGGAAAACCCGTGCCGAAGGGGCCTGGATCGGGTTTCACGCTGACCAACGGCGACATCATCAAGATGGGAAACACCTCACTCAGGTTTGAGCTGAAGCTGAAATTGAGCGTTCAGTCGACCTTTGTCGGCCAGCAGATCGACAGAAGCTTTCTCGACGAGGAAAAGCCGCCTTCAGATCAGGCGGAGAAGGAGCCGGCCGAAAAGGAACCGGTTAATTCCGCGCCTCCGCAGCCGAAGACACCCCAGTCGGGCATGAACTATGCCTACACCGCCATCATCGTGATATCGCTCGCGCTGCTTGTATACATACTCTTTTTCGCATAACATCTCAGCCGTCGGGAAAGCGAGTTCGCAATGTTCGAAATGAAAGTCGCGGGAAAAACCGATGTCGGGAAACTCCGCACGAACAATGAAGACAATTACCTTATCGATGGCTCCCTGCTGATTGTGGCCGACGGGATGGGTGGCGCCGCAGCCGGGGAAGTCGCGAGTTCCATAGCGGTGAAGACAATAGCGGAAACCCTGAAAAACAGCACTTTCTCCGGCGATGACGATGCAGTCAGGCAAATGGGGAAAGCGATCCTCTCCGCCGACGAGGAGATAAAGACGCAAACCCGCATGAAACCGGTCCTCGAGGGAATGGGGACCACGGCGGTCGTTCTCCTGCATTTCGATGACCGGGTGCTTATCGGAAACATCGGCGATTCCCGTGCCTATCTGATCTCGGATTCGGACGACGGCCCGAAAAGCGGATCGACACCCGCGGCGTCACCGGACGCAAATGCCCAGACGGCGATTCTACGGCCCATAGACATCGACGAGCCGAAAAAATCCGCCGGCTCGATAAAACGGATCACCGAAGACCATTCCGTGGTCATGGACCTGGTCAAATCCGGTGTCATTACGGAAGATGAAATACGGACCCATCCGCTGAGAAACCGTATAACGAAATGTGTCGGCAGCCTTCGGAAGGACACGCCGGATACAGTCTGGCTGGACCTGAACGACAAAGATGTCATCATCATGTGCAGCGATGGTCTCTGGGAACTGGTACACGAAGATATCATACGGGCGATCGTCAGTTCTGCAAAAAGTCTGGAGGACATGTGCTCGCGCCTGATTGACGCGGCAAACGACGCCGGCGGCTCTGACAACATCACCGTCATTGCCGCGCAGTTCACCGAAAAATAACCAAGCGACGACACAACACAACGCCCGTGGGAGATCTCCTGCCGTCTCCCACGGGCGTTGCATATACGATCCGATTTCAGAAACAATCACCACCCGCACATCGGCGGCTACCGCGTGACACGGAATCCCACGTGAGGCCCCTTGAAATTTGGATCGCTGGGGCCGCGAACCGCATTCCTGACGAAGCTGTCGGTCGAGTTCCACGCTCCTCCCCGCATGACACGGAGATTCCCCGCTGGAGCTCCCGCCGGATTGACCGCAAGCCCCGGTTGATAGGGTCCGAACCGGTCTGCGGTCCACTCCCACACATTGCCCGCCATGTCGTTGAGGCCATAGGGATTTGCGGGGAACGTGCCCGGTGGCTGAAGATGGCGCCGCCAGCCGTCGCCGTCATTACCCCATTCATTTCCGAGGTTCGCGCGGCCCGCAGGTGGTTCCGACCCCCAGGGATACTTCTGCCGCTGCATGCCGCCCCGTGCGGCGAATTCCCATTCGGCCTCGGTCGGAAGGCGCGCGTCGAGCCATCCTGCGAAGGCGTTGGCGTCATGCCAGGAAACATAGATGACAGGCCGTTTTGGATGCATGAGCTGCACCCGCCACTGCGGCGGTTCCGGATGTCCCGTTTCCGCGATAAAGACTTTGTATTGCGCAACCGTGATCTCATCGCGGGACATCTCGAAGGGCGATACGGTTACCCGGTGTACCGGCTGACAGAGCAATTCAGACCTGAGGTCGCCGATGAAATCTCCCATCTCGAAGGTCCCTCCCGGTATACTGACCCAGTAGATGGCCGTGGATGTCGCGGGAGTTGCAGGAGCGGGTTCCGGCGTTGGCGCCGGAGCAGACGTCTCAGGCTCCACCCGTCGTGCAAGCAGACCGGTTTCGCTTTCCGTTGATGAACCGGCAGGCCGTCCGGATGGTTCAGCGGCTGGTTCCGGCGCTTCAGTCTGCTCCGGCTCGGAAACGGGTGCGGAGGCAGCGGCCTGTGACGCGTTCCGGCTGACGGTCGGTGAGGTGGCCGGCGGCGGAGCCGGTTGCTCCTCCTCCACAGTTCCGGCAGGTGTTTCCCGTGAGGCGGCGGGGTCTTCGGATGACGGCGCTTCAACCGTCCGCGGTCTTTCACGGGCGGGGGGTGCAACGGGCGCCGGAGGTTCGCTCTCCCGGGCGGTTGCCGTTGAAGGCGCGGGCGTCCTCTGTTCGGGGGCGGGCGCGGTCCGCCGTTCGACAGGAGGGGCCTCGCGGGACGGCTGTTCCGGTGCCGGCGTGGTGTTTTCGGCGGCCGGGGTCGGTTCGGCCCGGGGTCCCGGTTGAGGCTGTGCGGATGAAGGTTGCGGGGTTTCCGCCTCCTCCCGGGTGGATTGTCCTTCATCCGGGGACGGACTCTCATCCGCGGCCGGTGCGGAAGCCTGACGATCAGGCCCGGCCGCTGTGATCGGTATGGTTTCCGTCGGTTTCTGCAGAAGCTTCAGGGAACCGAAAATCGCAATCGAGAGGAGCCCCGCGATGAGAAGGGCCTGCAGGATCATGGGCGTCCCGCGTTTTTCCTCTTCCTCGGTGGTCTGCTGTTTCTTCACGGGCTTTTTCATCTCGATCGTACCGCCGTCAGCCGTCTTTTCCTCCTCCTCTTCGTCGGCGGGTTTCATGGATTTCGGTTTCTTGGACATGAGCATGGTCTTGCCTGCGCCGTCATCGTCGGCTTTCTTCTCATCGTCCTGCTTTTCGACCGGAGCGGCCTCCGCCTCATTCTGCCCGGTTGTCGCCGCGGCGGAAGACTTCGTTATCTCATGCAGCATCCTGCCGAGGTCCATGGCGCTCTGAACCCGGTCCTCCGGTTTCTTTTCGAGGGCTTTCATGATGACGGCGGAAAGCGGTTCCGAAATCCGTGAATTCAATTCGTGGGGAGGGGTCGGCGTTTCATGGACATGTTTGTACATCAGAGCGGCGGTGTCCATGCCCTTGAACGGCGGTGCTCCGGTCGCCATTTCATACAGCATCACACCCATGCTGTATATGTCCGAGCGCGCATCGACCTCCGTCCCCTGGATCTGCTCGGGGCTCATGTATTGGGGGGTTCCAATGAACATGCCGGTGGAGGAAAGCCGTGAATCGCTCATGGCGCGGGCGATGCCGAAATCGACGACGATGGGCATGCGCTTGCGGTTGATCAGGATATTCTCAGGCTTGATGTCACGGTGAATGACATCCTTTTCATGGGCCTGCTGAAGCGCGAAACAGATCTGGATGCCGAGACGGGTGAGGACCTTTGGAGACAACGCCCCGCCCTTTTTAATGATATCGGCAAGGGAAATGCCCTCGATGAAAGACATGGAATAGAACGTGAACTCTCCCACCTTGTCCACATCATGAATCTGAATGATGTTGGGATGGGCAAGCTGTGCGGCTATTTTCGCCTCGCGGATGAAGCGCTCGGTGAAGTTTTTGTCCATGGCAATTTCCTGGGGCAGGAGCTTGAGCGCCACCTTGCGCTCCAGCCGCGTGTCCTTTGCCAGGAAAACAATGGCCATGCCTCCCCTGCCGATCTCCCTCACGACCTCGTACCGGTCGGAAACGGCGGAGATGAAACGGGAAATATAATCGCCCTCGGGCTCCTCCCCGCGGGAATCATCACGGGAAGGCCCCACGGGTGTAACATTATCGCGGGCCAGCTTGTTGCCGCAATTCGTACAAAACTCGGCCTCGTCCCTGTTTTCCGTCCCGCATTTGTCGCAAAACATGCCGCGCTCCATGGATTCACAATGGCCTCTTGTGGTGCTATCGGAATAATTCAGCGCACGTTGAGGCGTTACCGTATATTGATATGTATTGCCGCCCAAGTCAATACATTTCTTGTCCCGAACACGGTCAAACCACACTGTAATGAGAAACTTTTTCCCTCCAGACATGGTCAAAACGCCGGCATACGGGAACGACTTTCAATAATGCATCTGGGAACAAGGTGTCGAACCATTCATATAACCATTATTATCAACATATTACTGCCGCACAAACAGGTCTGAGACACATTTTTCACTTCACTGGCAGTATTTTTGCTTATATTTTAAGGACAGCGAACCACATATCATGCACCCGCACCGGTGAAACGGATGAAAACGAAAACAGCACGGGCAACCGCATATATTGCAATCGTACTGGCCCTGTACGCGTCCGCGGTCACAGCGCAGACACGACGAACGCTTGGGACGGTGCAAAGCATATCCGGCAAAACGGTCATAGCCGATATCGGCGATGTTCAGGTATCCGTGGGTGACGAGGTCGAGGTCACCCGCCGTCAAAACATCGTCGATCCGGTCACCGAAAAAGTGCGCGGCGAACGTGAAATCGTTGTCGCTTCGGGGGTTGTCGTCGACATATCCCTGGGCTCGGTGAATATACGCATCAACAACGGCGGAGAGTCCGATATAGAAATAGGCGACATCGTGGTGTTGACAGGACGCGGGAAAAAAATCAGCAGGCCGTCGGGGCCCAGATACGCCGAGATCCAGGAGATCCGCGACGACGACACCATCGTAACCAATTTCGGCAGTTCCGATGAGATCAGCGAGGGCGATGTGTTCCTCATACAGAGGACCGAGCCCGTCTATGATCCGGATACGAAGGAAATCACCGGCACGAACACCGTAAATGTCGGCCGGTACACGGTGGAGACCATCGGTGAAGGCGAGAGTGTCGCACGTGTTCTGGAGCAGAACATGCAGCCGCTGTCCACGGATATCGTGTACAAGGAAAACGAGTACCTCGAATATCTCGCCTCGATGAACGATACGAGCCCCGAACGCATCAGGAGCGAACTTGATTCTCTGAAAACCCGTGTCCGCATTCTGGAAAACGAGGTCAATGAACTCCGGACCGCGCATGCCGCTCATATCGATGATTTCGAAATGCTCAAAAGCGACATCGAAAACATGGTCGATCAACTGGTTACCGGCGGCATCGGAGAGATCAGGCTTCTCAGAAAAAACAACGAACCGGCGCACGCAGCCGGCAAAACGGCCTCACCCGAATTGCTCGATGCCTACGGGAAGGCGCTCTCCCTCTGTCTCGAACGGGAATTCGAAAAGGCGATACCGGAATTCGAGGATGTCATCCGGCTCTGGCCCGGGTCGAAATATACGGAGAACTGCCGGTACTGGATAGCACAGTCATATTACGGCCTCGGGCTCTATCCCCAGGCTTCGCAGGGATTCTCCATGGTCCTCGACGACACCAGGTTCGATCACAAGGACGATGATGCTTCGATCATGCTTGGGATAACCTATTACCGGATGAAAGAGTACGACAAGGCGCGGGCGGAGTTCGAGCGGTTCATCTCCGCATATCCCGAAAGCGAATACCGGAGCCGTGTACGCTACTGGGCGGGTCTCCTGCCATCATGACCGGTAAACCGGCGGCCATACCGGTCCGAAGAAAGGTGTGTGCAATGCACGACATGATAATCAACAGACGGGCGGCGGGCCTGTTCATACTCGCGATCATGCTCCTGCTCGCCGGTTGCGCGAGCGAAGTTTCCTACTACAAGCGCGGCATGAGATACGAGAACAAGGGAGAATTCGCCAAGGCCATCGAAGCCTACAAGAACTCGCTCAAGCACGATCCGTCATATTCCCTTTCCTATCTGGGGCTCGGCAGTGTCTATGCAAAGAACAAGCGCTGGAACGAAGCGCTCAACAATCTTCTCGAAGCCGGGCGGCTCGGCATCAATGACAAGGAATATCATATGCTTCTCGGGTGGGTATATGAGAACCTCAATCAGATCGACAAGGCCGCCGAGGAATACGGCAAGGCCATCGAGGACCGTCCGGAAGACGTGTACGCCCACTTGAAGATCGGCATGAGCTATGAGAAGACCGGCGACTTCGATGCCGCCCTTTCCGAGTTCAACGCCGCCATCGCCATTGCCATCGATTATCCGGAGGCATACTTCCACAGCGCCCGCATGCTGTACAAACTGGGACGGATCGATGAGGCGGAGGAAACCTATGAACAGGCCCTGAAGCTCGACGAGGACTATGTCCAGGCGCAGAACAACCTGACTGTTCTCTATCTCACCACGAATCAGATATTGAAGGCCCGGGAATCGGCCGTTGAAACCCTCGACATCGATTCGGGATATGCCCCGGGAATCGTCAACATGGGAGTCGTCCACGAGATCATGGGTGACAGGGAGACGGCGGAGGACTACTATCGCAGGGCGACGCGGACCAACCCGGATTATGGCATGGGGCACTACCGGCTGGGCCTTTTGCTTGCGGAGAAAGAGAAGTTCGAAGAAGCCAGACGTGAACTCGAACTCGCCGTAATGGCAGCCCCGGATTTCGCACCCGCCTACAACGAAATGGGAATTCTGCTGCTGGAGGAGGGCAGTTACGGCAAAGCGCTCGAACACCTTTCGAACGCCGTGCGAATCGACTCCACCTATGCGGAGGCCTATTACAACATGGGCGGGATACACTCCAATGCAGGCAATTATCTCAAGGCCGCCGAGGCGTACAACCGGTATCTCGAATTCGCGGATTCCCCGGAAGACGAAGAGGAAGTGCTCTCCCGCATCAGGATCCTGACCGCAGCCGGAAAGAATCAGTGACGGCAGACCGGGAGCGTATCCACCGTTACCCGGACCTCGCGCGTTATTGATAACAGAGGCTCGCGCCCGCCAGAACATACAGGTTCTCGTTCGGTTTCATGAAATTCACCTTCCAGACCGACTCCTCCACCCCGCTCCGTGACAGTGATGTCATGATACCGCGGCGCATGTATTCGATGGCCTTCGTGAAATCCCCGCCGATCTGGGGAAGAATGACGATGTGATCGATCGGAGCCTCGAGGGTGTTGGCAAGCGAAAACACCCCGGACCCGAGCGCCATTCCCATGCGCTCGAAAACAGACGCGGCCATCGCGGAAGCCTCGCCGGAAGCATCCAGCGCGTCGATCACGTCACCTATGGAAAGGGGCAGCTCCATCGCCATGTTCTCGAGAGAATAGGGATCCTTCTTGATGGCCCTGATGATCTCGTTGAACCGGTCCTTTCTGAAGAATATCCTGCCGGCCTTTTTCTCCGTCTCACGCGCATAATGAATGATCCCCCACCGTGAAACCAGCGCCTCCAGATGCATGTCGGGATATTCGTCGTCGCAGGTGCGCATGAGCGCCAGTTCTCCAAGGGCGATGAGACGGTTGATGAGCACGGTCTGGTGGAGGTATGTGGGCAGACCGAGATGTACGTTCTGGATCGCCGTGCGCAGATGGCCGTGGTAATCCTCCGCAATGCCCGATATGCAGTTTATCGGCTTCCCGTCGATGACAACGCCCGTGCCGAATCCCCATCCGATTTTGATGTAGATGAAGTTTTCACCGGGTTCGAGATTGTTCGCGGCCCGCAGCTTCCTCGTGCGGGAAATGGCCATCGCCATGGCGTTCGCGCTGTTCTCCACATACATCGGAATATCCGCGGGGAAACCGCTGTCGATGGCGCGGGCCCGCCGCAGCAACTCACCGGCGATATCGAAATCCTTCCACGCGGGCAGGTTCATGGCCATCACCGCCCTCGAACCGTCGACCAGCCCGGATGTCGCGATTCCTACTGCATGGACCTTCGCGCCGTTCTTCGACGCCTTTCGCCACGCGTTGACAATGGCCTCCGACGAATTGTCGAGAATGGCCTCGCGGCCTGTGAATCCCTGCTTGTGACGCGGATTGCTTTGTTCGCCCTTCGAGGTGATGACCACCCGATCCCCGTCAACCACATATCCGCACCACAGGGAGGAATCGCTGATACGGATGCCGATATGCCGTCCCTTGACGTCCGAAGGTCCCGCAGAACCTTCGCGCGTTATGCGGATGGCCGTTTTTCGAGCGTTTGCAAGATTTTTTGCATGCGGTGACTCGTACACGATCTCCCCGTCGACAAGGGTGTACAGGAGATTGTAGTCATTGTCGAAAATGACCAGATCGGCACGGCGTCCCTTCTCGATCCGTCCGATATCCTCTCGGCCGATAATTGTCGCCGGATTGGTCGATGTGATCTGAAAGACCCTGCGCATATCGGGCTGATCGCCGCCAAGAAGCATCAGGTTGCGGAACGTCTGCAACATCGTCATCGCACTGCCCGCCAGACGGCCGTCGCTGATCAACCTGACGGCATTGTCAGCTATGGTGACACGCTGTCCGGCAAACTCGTATGTCCCGTCCCCCATGCCGGGATGCGCCACAGCATCGGATACACCGGCGATCAGGGGATGCTGGCTGACCGCAAGGGAAAGGAGGGCGGGATCGACATGGATGAAATCGCAGATGATCTCGGCGCTGAGCCCAAGTTCCTGGGCGTTGAAAACCCGTGGGTCGATGAGACCCGCGCCCACAATGCCCGGTTTACGGTGAGCGAAGGGACCCATCGCATTGAAAAGATGGGTGAGATGGCGCGCTCCTGCCTTGATTGCGGCGATGGTCTGTTCGAGGGAGGCATTCGAGTGTCCGAGGGCCACGACCACACCGAGATCGACGAGCGTCCTGATAAATTTGAAATCGTTCGCGTGGTCCATTTCGGGCGCCACGGTCATGATCCTGACACCGTGATCGCCGTATTCCCGCTCCCCTCCCGCAATGATGCCGACGATGTCGCGGACGGAGGAATTCCATATGGAACTGGGGGGAATCGCACCGCTGACCTCGGGATTGATCTTCGGGCCTTCGAGATGGAGGCCCAGCAAACGTGCGCGGGGGTCGTCCGCCGAGGGGTTCTCATGAACGAGACCGGTCAGGCGGGATTTGAGCATCTTGAAACGCGCATCGAGATCGACGCCGAAAAAATGACGGGACTGAACCGGTACCAGCAGGGTGGCAAGTGTCGATGTCGTTCCAAACGACGGGAGCTTTTCAAGAATATTCCGGGGATTCTGGAAACTGCCGATTTCAGGATATGTGGCTGTGCTTTGCTCGCCATACCCGTGAAAATGCAGATCGATGAAGCCCGGGCCGACGATGCAGTCCTGCAACCCTATCTGGCGGTCGGCGTTGAGGGCCGAATCCAGGTCCCAGCCGGCGATGGCGCCGTCATGGGCGATGTGAAGCTTTGCGGGTTTGTTCCCGATCGCGCTGAACACCCCTCCCTCGGCGGCGGGTGTGACGATATGGGCGGCCTCGATTGTCAGCTTGTATTTCGAAGACGTCTTCACGGCGAAGTCTCCCCTGCCTGTGTGCGTGCCAGCGCGCTCCCCTTCCCATCGCCCTGACCTCATGAAACCTAACAGCCGCAGCCGATGAAAAAAGGATACCGCAACGATGGCAGCATCCTTTTCATGTTGTAATTAAAGCATGATCACGTGTGGAGAAGCAATATGGCACAGCCATGTCACATGTGTGGCGCGTAATGCATCATGTCATGATTTCGTCGATCTTCGCGTTCAGCGTTTTCGCGTCGAAAGGCTTGACGATATACCCGTTCACTCCCATCTTTATGGCGTTGACGATGTCTTCCTTCATGTTGCGTGTCGTCACCATCAGGATCGGAATGTCCTTCAGGTTCGCATCCCCGCGAACCGCCTGCACCAGTTCGAGACCGTTCATGTTCGGCATGTTCCAGTCCGTCATGAGCAGATCGAACTCTCCCGCCATGAGTTTTGCAAGGGCGTCCTTGCCGTCAACGGCATCCTGAATCTTCGAATATCCCGCTTTCTGAACCGTATTGACCAGAATACGGCGCATTGTCGGCGAATCATCAACAACGAGAATTCTCAAATCCGCCAAGGTCGAACCTCCTTGTTACACTTCTATGGAATGTTATTTTGATAGTCTAACCACGTCACCCTTTATCATCTGGAAGCGCGAAGGGCCGACCTTGTCATCGACCATGAGCCATTGATGACCGAAGAACACCTTCACCTTCGGATATGCCGCTACCTCGGCCACAACAAACGCCTCTTCGAGTTCCTTCTGCTGCGCGTGAAGGGCATTGATCGCCTCTTCGATTTTATTGATTTTCTTGGGGATTGCCTCCTTCATTTTCTCGAGTTTTTCGAGGAGCTGCGCCTTGTCCTCGGGAAGCTTTCCCTTGTTGTCGATTTTCTGGCGGTAAAGAAACAGGACACTCTTTTCAATTTTCTCGAAGGACGCCCTGGTCTGTTTGAGTTCAGTCTCCTGCGCTTCAAGCTTTTCAGCCAGTTTCGGATCGATCCCTACTTTCAGGTTCGTCGTGGTGGCAGCATCGGAACCGAGCCTGGGCGCCTCGATGGAATTCTTCGCCTCGGCGGTCCCCCCGACGATCATGCTCTTGCCGCCTTTCGCGAGAATCGAACGCCCCGCCTGCAGATTCGAATGATATGAAGGGCCATTGATGATGATGTCCCGATCCGCCTCGACATTCTGGTTTTCGATGAATTTCAGAATCACATCGCGGGCAGCCCGGACCTTTCCGTCACCATTGCCGGTGAATCCGCCGTGGATTACGATATCATTGCCGCCACAGACCTCGGCGTCCTCGACATTTCCGCCGATTTCAATATCACCTTCCGCCTCGACCTTGAAGCCCGACTTAACCGTGCCCTTGACCTTGACAAAACCATTGAACTTGACGTTACCGGTCGAATAATCGACATCCCCATCGATTGTGTGGACCTTTGAAATCTGGACCACGCCCTTCTGCACAAGAATTTCACCGTCCACCGACGCCACCACGAGATCGGGATCTCTTTCGTCCCGTTCCGTTCCGGGACCGATGACCATTTTCAGGTCTCTCCCGAGAAGACCGGGGATCTCGTTGCCGAAGACATCCTTTCCCGGTTCGCCCACCGTGGGCGGAACCCTGCGATAGAGTTCCTGGCCCTGTTTCGCCGATGTTATTTCGCCCAGGTCGCGGAAATCAACGCTGCCGTCATCCTTGAGCACCGCCTTCCGGCGTTCGTTCATGTCGAAATACGGGACGATCCGGGCCTTTTCGCCCATTTTGGGCTGGATCGCCGTGGCAATGAGAATGTTCCTCGACGGCCGCTCATTGTCCAGCATGGCCATGATGTTCTCATGGTTGATGCCGGTATTCACACCCAGTTCATCGAGCCTCTCGATCACATCCTCGACAGCAAGGTCTTCACCCGCCCCATGGGCGGGAAAGAAATTGGCCGTCACCTTCATTTTGTTGTCGGACACACGAATCTCGATTTTTGCGTCGTTTTCCGACATTCGACACTCCCCTGCTGAACATGTAAAAACGCTGTCGATCACTCATGCATCATTCGTTCTTTTCGCCGGTGTTCATCTGATTGATGATCGCGCTTATGTCCGGCTGTCCGTCATCACCGATCGGGATTTCGGTCTCGATGTCATCGAGATTCTCATCCTGACCGGAGACCTCACCGGAAACAGGCGCGGATTCCTCAGGCTCCTTTTTTTCCGGTTCGGTTTTCTGCGGCGCCGCAGGTTCCTCAACCTCCTCCGGGGCTTTCCCTTTCAGCATTTCATCGACCATCTTCTGCGACTGGGCCGAACGGTCGAAATCGAATTCCGCATTGGGATCGAAAGCGACATCCCTAAGTTTACTCACGTCGATTCCGTCATCCTCGAAACCGGAAAGCAGTTCGCTGAGCCGCACATTGACCTGGTCGATCGTGCTGGCGATGGCATTTATCTGCTGGGTTGTGATATCCTGGAACTGGAGGGCGTTCATGATGGAAAACAGGTCATCCTGGCTGCCGTCGATCTGCTCGCGTATTTTGCCTGTCTTCTCTTTCAGGGTTTCGACAGAAATCGTTTCCTCATCCGTAGTTTCCAGATCGTTGACCGTTTCCGTCATGTTGTTGAGGCGTTCGATGACCTGATCGACGATGTCCATGACCTCGGTCGCAGCCATCTCCGTGGCGCTCGTAACCTTGTCGAGTTTCTCCGTGGCGGAGGGAATGAGCGAGGAAGACTGATGAAGGCTTTTGTGAATCGTATCGAGGAGCGGGACGACCTCTTCGATAAAAAACACAAGCTTGGCTATCTGGGGCATGTAGCGCTTGGTTGTATCGAAATATCCCTTGATCGCATTGAAGCTGTTGATTAACCGTGATATTTCGGCTTTTTCCATTGGAGCCATCTCCTTGATATAATCACTACATTCTTATCAAAAAATAAAAGAACCGGCATGATGACAGCCGATAACATAACAGAATCATTGCCACGCCATTGGAATCAAAAAACAAGGCACGTAATTACTAAACTATTAATAATATACGAATCCCGTAATTCCAAATCAATTGTTATAATACACGATACACGATGCACGATGTAGATGTATCTTACAACAAATCGCAATATACATGCCACTATTGAATTAAACAACTGTATTTCCATGGCGTACAGTGATAAATGACGATTCGGCCCCACAGGAGATACTGTAAGCTTCGGAGCGGAACAGTCACAGTGTCGTGTGCGAACCGTCAAATCACGACAAAACGTCATTGAATACAGGTGACTATGGCTCAATTTCACGTTCGGAATCATGTTTCGCATATGATGCACTCGTCATGACGCTTTCATCCGCTTTCCTTTTCTGATCGCCGATAATTCATCGTGCGAAATCTGGCAACCCCCAAAAACCCATCGGACAATTCACATAAATTATTATATAATATGGTATTACATTAATAATATAAGCACAATAGATTCTTTGAACAATTGATAATACCGCAATTAACCGATGCTGGCGACGAGGGAAGAATGACGATTGACCGTAAGCCGCTTGAACCATGATTAATGGGATTCAAGGATTGACAGGATTCTAATCGTGGTTCATCCCGTAATCCCGAAAATCCAGGTTCAGAAACTGAAAAACCTAGAAATATATGTTTGTGCTGGAAAATGGGGGATTGCCATCGTGCGAAATCCATTGACCGGAGAACGTGCATTTCTTATATTAAAATTATATTTAATATGATAAAAAACATCGCATTCCACGCCGGGAGGCATTATCATGACACTTCAGGGAACGTTCACCGCACTCGTAACGCCGTTCACAGCGGACGGCTCCGTCAATGAGACCAGACTTCGTGAACTCGTGCAATCGCAGATCGAACACGGCATTTCCGGCATCGTCCCCGTCGGGACGACGGGCGAATCCCCCACCCTGAGCCACGAAGAGCACCGGCGCGTGGTCGATCTCGTGATAGAGACGGCGGACGGCAGGGTTCCGATCATCGCGGGCACGGGGTCGAACAACACCGAAGAGGCCATATCCCTCACCCGTCACGCGAAGGAAGCGGGCGCGGACGCCGCTCTCCTCATCACGCCGTATTACAACCGTCCCACCCAGAACGGCATCATCGCCCATTACCGTAAAATCGCCGATTCCTGCGAGATTCCCCTCATCATATACAACTGCCCCGGACGGACAGCTGTCAACACGACCGCCGAGACCATCGTCGAGCTTTCCTCTCATCCCGGTATCATCGGCATCAAGGAAGCATCGGGCAACATGGACCAGATTTGCGACATCATTCTGCGGACTCCCGACGACTTCATCGTCCTTTCCGGCGACGATTCCATGACTGTTCCCATGATCTCCGTGGGCGCCGGGGGAGTCATCAGCGTGGCCTCGAATATCATTCCCGACCGGATGGGCGCGATGGTCAGGGCCGCCCTCGACAACGATTTCGCCACGGCGCAGGACATGCACGCCACGCTCTTCCCCCTCATGCGGGCGCTCATGAAGGCCGAAACCAACCCGTCCCCCGTCAAGGCGGCGATGAACATCGTCGGCATGGATGTCGGCCCGGTCCGGCTTCCGCTTTCCGGTCCCGGCACAGAGGGCATGAACCTTTTGCGCAAGGAACTGGAGACTCTCGGCCTGATTGCATGACGGAAATCACCCAACCAAGCGAGGAACCTGAAAAATGAATGTTGTCATCAATGGCGCTCTCGGAAGAATGGGACGGCGTATCATCGCTCTCGCGCAGAATGATCCTGATATGACCGTAACCGGCGCCGTGGACCTGAACACCGATCTCAAGGGCCGGGATATCGGCATGCTTGCAGGGACCGGAACACTGGGCGTCAGCCTGGAAAACGATCTCAGTGCCGTGCTCGACGGCGCAGATGTCGTCATTGACTTCACCTTCGTGGACAATCTTCTCCCGATCGCCGAAGCATGCGCGGAAGCGAACGTCGCCCTCGTCAGCGGAACGACCGGGTTATCCCCGGAGGACCACGGGCGCTTCGCATCCATCGTCAAAAATATTGCCTGCGTGTATGCGCCGAATATGAGCGTGGGGGTCAATCTTCTCTTCAAGCTGGTGGCGGAAACGGCGGTGATTCTCGACAGCGGGTATGACGTCGAGATCACGGAAGTCCATCACCGCTTCAAAAAGGACGCGCCATCCGGAACCGCAGCACGGATCGCCGGGATAATCGCCGAAACATGGGGAATCGATATCGGGGAACATGCCGTCCACGGCCGTAAGGGAATCGTCGGTGAACGCGGTGAAAAAGAGATCGGCATTCACGCAATCAGAGCCGGCGATGTTGTCGGCGAGCACACCGTCACCTTCGGGACCATCGGCGAGCGTTTCGAACTCGTTCACAAGGCCCAGTCACGCGACACTTTCTCATCCGGGGCGATCCGGGCGGCGAAATTCGCGCACACGGCGGCACCGGGACTCTATGACATGCAGGACGTTCTCGGCTTGCGCACCAAATAATACTACACCGTATATTATTCTTATATATTATACCATAATGGTATCGGCTTTTTCTTCCCGGTCCCGTGAAAGATATGGAGGAAAACATGTCACAGGCACCCGAAATGCTCGAAGATATCGGAAAACGGCTTCAGGACATACGGAGGCGTCTTTGACCCCGCAGCGAAGGAGGCAAAGCTCAAGGAACTCTGCGGGGAACGTGACGCACCCGGTTTCTGGGACGACCAGCGGGCCGCCCAGGAGGTGATCGACAACATCACCCGCCTTGAAAAGCCTCTCTCCACGCTCTCCGAACTTGACCAGCGCATGGAAGACGCGCGCGTCCTCTATGAACTCGCTGTCGAGGAGGACGACGAATCGACCGCCGGGGAAGTGGAAAACAATCTCTGCAAACTTGACCGCGACGTTGAGAACTTCGAGTTCCGCATCATTCTCGGCGGCCCGGACGACCACAAGAACGCCATCGTCTCCATCAATGCCGGGGCCGGGGGCACGGAGAGCCAGGACTGGGCTCAGATGCTTCTGCGCATGTATCTTCGTTGGATAGAGCGCCGCGAACTGGACTACGAGGAGATAGAGATCCAGCCGGGTCAGGAGGCGGGGATCAAGAGCGTTACGATTCTGGTGAAGGGTGATTACGCCTACGGCTATCTCAAGTCGGAAAACGGGGTCCACCGCCTGGTCAGGATCAGCCCCTTCGATTCCAATTCCCGGCGTCACACTTCGTTCGCCTCGGTTTCGGTGGTGCCGGAGATCGATGACGATTTCGAGATCGAGATCGACGACAAGGACCTGAAGATCGATGTCTACCGCGCATCGGGAGCGGGCGGCCAGCATGTCAACAAGACATCCTCGGCGGTGCGCATCACCCACCTCCCCACCGGCATCGTTGTCCAGTGCCAGAACGAGCGGAGCCAGCACAAGAACAAGGCGTTCGCAATGAAGGTGCTCAAGGCGCGGCTCTATCAGCTCAGAATGGAGGAGGAGGAGGAGAAGCTGGCCGAATACACGAAGGACCAGAAGAAGATCGAATGGGGCAGCCAGATCCGCTCCTATGTCTTCCACCCCTACAACATGGTGAAAGACCTGCGGACCGAGGCCGAGACCTCGAACACCCAGGCGGTCATGGACGGGGACATCGACCTGTTCATCAACAGCTATCTCGCCAGCCGCCCGGCCTGACGCTTCACAGGCACGGTCGAACCACGAAAACACGGCCTGCGCTCCCCGGTGCGGGCCGTTTCAGTTTCTCACTTCATGTACAGCATCCGGTGGACATCGGTCATGTTCCCCGCCCTGAAACGGACGAAATAGACGCCCGAAGACACCCGCTCGCCGCTCTCATCGAGGCCGTTCCACACAGCCATGTGTCTCCCGGCGTTCATGGAGCCGGAAACGAGTGTGGCGATATGCTGACCGTTGACAGAGAACACCTCGAGCTGTGTCATCATGGCCGAGGGAAGTTCGAAGCGGATGGAAGTGGCGGCGTTGAAGGGATTGGGGCTGTTGCCGAACAGGACCGGCTCGGGGACCATCCGGGTCTCATCGTTCACACCGACCGCCGCAGCCGGCTCCGTGGAAAATGTGATCCGTGAGAACTTGTCGGGCGCATGGAAACCACGGTTGTCCGTGGGGCTCCATGCGGACAGTTCGTTGTGGTAATCACCCGTGCGGTCGTATTCGTACCGGTAGAGATTGAGCCGCCACTCGTCACCGTCATTGGGCGGGAACGACATGTCGGGCGCCGAGAACGCCAGCTCTTCGAAGGGGATTCCCAGCTCGCAGAACCAGAATGCATCGCTGTCGCTGCGATCGTTCAGGGTTCCCTCGACGCCGATTCCCACCAGGAGACCTGAAAACGTCCACTCGAAATCGGCCGTCCCGCCTTCGGCAAAGGACCTGTTCATGACCAGGTCCATCACCGCACCCAGGGGATTGACCTCGATCTCTATATACTGTTTCCCGTCGCCGTCGGGATCGATGAACACCTCGGCCACCTCTTCGCGGCACAGGCACGGGTCACCCGGTTTCCATACGGTCGTCTCACCCCACACATCACGGTCGGTCATGGTGAAGGCAACGTACAGGTAGTGCTCGTCCCACAGGAGCTGGGCGGCTGTGTGATAGCGCGTGGAGCTCTCGTCGTAATAGATGGTGAACGCACGGGTCGGTTCCGCATGCGCCCAGCCGGCCTCGTCCAGAACACCGTCCACCACGATCGGTCCCGGCGCGCGCTTGACCGTCATGGTCTCGACCGCTTCGGCGTGCATGCCCGCAAGCAGGACGGCGGCAAGGACAAGAAGCAGCGACATCATGTATCCTGTGCACGATTCAATGGTCGCCCTCACCCCTTGTCCTCCATGAATTCACGGGTGTAGGCAATCATGTTGTCGATACGCTCCGTCTCGGCGGCCCTGCCGAAATGGGCGATACGGAACGAATTGTTCGTTCCCCGCTGATCGGTCCTGCGTCCGCTGCCGACCATGGTGTTGTGTTGCTCCATGTAGAATTTCCTGACATCCTGGGCCGCGATCCCGTCGGGAGTGACGAACTCGGTGACAACCGGCGAGGCATATCGCTGGTCAGCGCCGAGGGTGAAACCGATATCCATGAACCCCTTTTTCAAACGCTCGCCGGCCGCCCGGAACCGCTCCTGCCGGTTTTCGAGGCCTTCCTCCAGGATGGCGTCCGCGACCCAGTCCAGCGCATAGAGCATGTGCGTCGCCCCGGTGACCGGCTGGGGATGCCAGTCGTGCATGTCGACATACGCCTTTTCCCAGGCGAGGAAATCGAGGATATAGGGCACGCGCCGGTCCTTCATGTTCCGCATGTAGTCCATGGCCCGGTCGCTCACACCGACAGGGGCGAGTCCGGGGGGCAGTTCCAGGCACTTCTGGGAGGCTCCGGCGACAACATCCGCACCCGAACCATCCATGTCCACGACCACGCCTCCGACGCCTGAAATGGAATCGACCAGAAGAAGGGCGTCGTTCTCACGGGCGATTTCCCCGAGCGGCGGAAGGGGATTGACCATGGCGGTGGAGCTTTCGTTGTGGGTCACATAGATGAAGGCATGGCGGGCGCGCTTCATTTCCTTCCTGACATCGTCATAATCCACGATGGCGCCGCGCTCACCCTCGACAAAGGTGAACGGAATGCCGAGATTCACGAGATTCTTTTCGGCATAGCTTCCGAAATGGCCGTTGTTGATTACCAGCACATCATCTTCCGGGGCGCAGAGGCTGGCCAGCATCATGTTGACCGCGACCGTTCCGCTGCCGTTGGGGATATACAGCGCGCCCGATTTCAGTCCGAATACATCCTTCATCTTTGCGACGAGCTGATGATAGAACGCCGGAAAATCACCCTCGTAGTGCGGGTATACCGGGGCGCCGCAACGGTTGAGCACCTCGTCGGGCGGGTCCATCGGACCGGGAATCATGAGAAGCGGCTTGTTCATGACGAACGACATGGTATATCCTCCTCGCGGATCAATCGATTGTTGTGCGTAACATGTTCAGACAACGTGTCTATTTCAGTCGCCGGGCGCCCCCCCGAACCGCTGTCAGATATCATCCAGCGGGAACATCGGTCTCTTGAGTTTGGTAAACGTGAAATTATCCAGGTTCGACGATGAAAAGCCCGGCGTGTCGCTCTGGATGTAGCTGTTGACAACAGGCGGCTTGTATGCTTCCCTGAAAGCGAGCCCTCCCTTGCAGACCGACATGCGGTAGTCTTCGGGATAGACCCCGACCGATTTCGCATGCATGATATTGTTCGGGCTGGTGGCGATTGAGTTCAACACCACGGTAACACCGCCCGCGTCCAGGCGGACAGTCAGGCCCATGTCGGCCATGACACCGCCCCAGTAGCCTCCCCAGTCGCGGTTCAGGTAGACGCCGTCCGTTATGGCGCGGACCGTTCCGGTGAATTTCACCGGCGGGCCGTAGAGAGGGTCGGACTTGCCGCCGATATCCAGGGTAACGGTGGCGCCGACACCCGCGGCGGCGGCCTGTTTCGCCGCTTCGGGGTCCCACAAAGGAACGAACGCCGAATCGACGCCCTGCCTGAGTATTTCGTGCAGGAGCGCGGCGCCGTCTCCCGGTGTGCCTCCGCCGATGTTGTCACCGGAATCGGCGATGGCTACCGGCGGACTGCCGGAGTCCTTCGCCAGCCGAATCGTTTCGGCGGGATCGGGCAGATCGACCATGAATTCCCTCCGGCGATCGAAGAGCATGCCTCCCAGTTCATCGGCATATTTCTGCGCCAGTTCCCTGTCACGGTCCGCCGTGACCACGACACCGACGCCGCCGTGGGGCACATCCTGCTGCATGAAACCGTGGGCCGGACAGGCGGCGATGATGCCGGGCACATCACGCTCGATCTCCCGGGCGCGGTCGAACACATCCTTCATCGGCATGTCCACGGGCAGAACATTCAAGGGCGGCCCGATGAGCAGCGGAGGCTTGGAAAGCGCCATGACGGGACGAATGTCCCCTGACAGGATGCGAAGCATCATGACGGCGGCCTCTGCGCCACGTTCGGCCAGGTCCATGTGGGGATAGGTGCGATATACGGTGATCGCGTCGGCGCGCCCGATCATCTCGGGGGTCAGTGTGGCGTGAAGGTCGAGAGAGACGGTAATGGGAATATCACTGCCGACCTTTTCGCGGATCCTGCCGAGAACATATCCCTCGCCGTCGTCATCAACCTCGGTCACCATCGCCCCGTGGAGATGCAGCACAATACCGTCCACCTCATTCCTGTCGAGAGTGTCGAGCATGGTGTCGACGAAAGAATCGACCGCCTCCGCCGTAACGATACCGGCGGGCATGGCGTGGGCGAGCACCGACGGCACGATCTCCACGCCCTCGCGCTCGAATACACCGACTGATCCCCCCGCCTCGGTGTTGGTGCCCCGGCGTTTTTCAATGACATCGTCACCATACAGGATCGTCCGTATGGTGAAATCGTCGATGCCGGTCTTGAAGGGATTGAACATGTTGGTTTCATGGGCGATTCCGCCCATCATGACTCGTTTCATCACGCATGTCCGTCGCTGGGAGGTGAAAGTCAAAAACTGCCGCCGGCGAATACGCCGGCGATATCGATATCATTAAAGAATCCGGGTATCCAGTTCGGTAAGCAACACATGATTCAACTGCTATCTGCAAAGCCCCCTTCC
>CAYNWJ010000011.1:19775-22396 GCA_964400815.1 uncultured bacterium | reverse complement strand
GTTCAGTATATATCCTGGCTCAAGAAGCATTATGGCGAGGAACATATCCTCTGGGCATGGAACGCGGGACCGGGCAAGTTCTCGCGCAATCAGCTGCCCCGCGAAACGAGGCGGTTCATCGTCGAGGTCATATCGATCAAAACATACCTCAAGGATGACGCGTCCCGGACGATATGAATGTCATGGGCCGTTTCGGCGAATGCCGTCCGGCGACCGCACCGGGAAGATCCTGCATGCATTTCTTTCAACCGGAGGGGGCGGACCGGAGAAATACGCAAAAAACCGCAGGGTCAAGCACTTTAAGGTTGACAAATCACTGAAAAACCCGTAAACTGTTAGATAATCATACCATATATTCCATATTCCCTGATGTCCTATGGGTATATATTGTGGGAGTTGATTGAAGTGAACTCACCGATCACCGGAATAGGCGGAAACGGCCTTTCGCCGCTCAGGCCTGAAAAGAGCGGCGGGGCCGGTAAAAGCGATGAATCGTTCGCCGGGACTCTGGACAAGTTCATCGAGGATGTGAACGGGCTTCAGGTCAAGATGGACGATTCCATCGAGAAGCTTGCCACCGGCGAAATCACGGATGTGCATGAAGTCATGATCGCGGTGGAGGAGGCGAATACGGCGATGGAGTTCATGCTTGAAATCCGCAACAAAATCGTCGAAGCCTATCAGGAAGTGATGAGGATGCCCGTATAGGGCCGATCGGGATCGATGGCCTGTGCACACTGACGCCGACACGAACCTGTCGGAGGGACGTGCATGTTTGAAATGATTGAACGGCTTTTCACCCGTCTTCGAAATGTATGGGACAACATGTCCCTGAACCAGAAAGTCATATCCTCCGCAATACTCGCAGCCCTTCTTTTCGCAGCCCTTTTCATCAGTTCGCTCGGCGATCGTATGCTCAGCTACACCGTGCTCTTCGCCCAGCTCGACGCCAGCAGCGCGAACGAGATCATAACCCACCTCGAACAGCAGAACGTTCCCTACCGTATCACGCAGGGCGGCACCGCGATAGAGGTGCCGTTGGACAAGGCGGACAGGCTCAAGATCGAGCTCGTCTCCCAGGGGCTTCCCCAGAGCGGTGTGGTGGGGTACGAGATCCTGGACGCTACCAATTTCGGCATGTCCGATTTTCTGCAGAAGCAGAATTACCGCCGGGCGATGGAAGGCGAGCTGCGACGGACGCTCAGGACCCTCGACGAGATTGAGGACGCGCGCGTGCACCTCGTCATTCCCGAGCCGGCCCTGTACACGGAAACGGCCGAGCCGCCCACGGCGTCCGTGGTGCTCAAGCTTCGCGGCAACCGTTCACTCGCGTCTCCCCAGGTCGATGCGATCGCCGGTCTCGTTGCCTCGGCGGCCGTCGAGGGACTGGATCCGGGGGATGTCACAATCGTGGACACGAGGGGGAACCAGCTTTCGAGCGCCATTCGTGACGAACTGGCAATGCAGTCCAATACGATCATGGAGCTCAAGCTCGCCTATGAAAAGAACCTCGAAAACCGCGTCAAGAGCATGATCGACGGTGCGTTCGGAACGGGGACCGCGCTCGTGATGGTCAATGCCGACATCGATTTCGACCGTCTCGAACGCCAGGTGACCACATATGACCAGGAAAACAGCGCGATCATGAGCGAATCCCGCCGCGAGGTGACCAATCCCACGGCGGAGGGCGGTGGCGAGGAGGAGGTCACCACCAACTACGACACGGGACGCATTGTCGAGAACATGGTGAACACGCCGGGAAGCGACGTTCAAAGGTTGACGGTCAGCGTGATGGTGGACGAGAAAGAGGTCGCCACAACCGCCGATGACGGAACGGTTGAGGCCACGCGTGTTCCGTGGACGCCCGAGGAGATGACCTCGATCCGGTCGATCACGGAATCGGCGGTCGGTTATGATCCTGACCGGGGCGACCGTATCGAAGTGGTCAACATGGCCTTCGGCGGTAGGGAGGACGAGGAACTCGCCGGCGATCTGACCATCGGGGCGGCCATTGTGCAGAGCGTGGGGGCGGTGGCCACGGGTGTCGCGATCATCGTGGCGCTCTATCTTCTCTATCTGATCATCCGGAACATCGTCCAGACGCTGGACCCCTCGAAGATGAAGATCGAAGCCGAGGAAGAAATCAAGCGGGTCCTGCCGGTGGCCACCGAGGAAGAAGCCGAGCCCTCCGAACGCGGGGCGATCATCAGAAAGATCATCGAACGGACACAAATGGACCCCGAAAAAACGGCGAAGACCATCAAGGCGATCTATAAACAGGACTAAGCACCATGCCGCCGGCAGTACTCGTTCCCGCCTCCCGCGCGGAAGAGGACAGGGCGCCTGTGTTGCGGTTTTTCCGAGCGAGGAGTGACGCGAACCATGCTGGAGCCTACCAGGTCACAGTCGAAAACCCTCGAAGAGCTGACCAACATCGAGAAGTCCGCCATTATTCTCATCTGCCTCGGTCGTGAACTCACCGCACAGGTCATGCGGTATCTTCCCGAGGATCAGATCGAGATCTACACCATAGCCATCGCCCGCATGCAGAACATCGATCCGGATGTCGAATTGCAGGTCCTGAACGAGTTCTATACGGCTCTGCAGGCCTCGGACTATGT
>CAYNWJ010000011.1:0-19765 GCA_964400815.1 uncultured bacterium | reverse complement strand
GGAGGTATCGATTTCGCCCGGGAGGTCCTCGAAGGCTCCCTCGGCAAGGCCCGCGCCACCGATATGCTCAAGCGCATTCAGGAGGCGCTCAATCCCACCGGTTTCAGCCTTCTCAAGGACGTGGACCCGATCCACCTGCTGGAATTCATCAGGAACGAGCATCCCCAGACCATCGCGCTCATCCTCTCACAGCTGTCTCCCGGCCAGGCGGCCCAGGTTCTGGGCCAGCTGCCCGAGGACGTTCAGACCGACGTGTCCATGCGCATCGCCACGATGGAAAAGATTTCACCCGAGGTCATCCGCGAGATCGAGAGCGTTCTCGACATCCATCTCAAGGAGGTCATTTCCGGCAATCTGTCGTCTTCTGGCGGTATCAAGGCCGTCGCATCCATTCTCAACCTTGTGGACAGATCGACGGAAAAATCGATTCTCGGCAACCTGGAAATGGAGAATCCCGAACTGACCTCGAACATCAAGAATCTCATGTTCGTGTTCGAGGACCTCATCGTTCTGGACGATCGTTCAATCCAGCTGGTGCTGAAGGAAGTGGACATCAAGGAGCTTGCCGTCGCGCTCAAGGCGTCATCGGATGAACTGAAGGACAAGATCTTCCGCAATGTTTCGGATCGCGTGTCCAGCATGATCCAGGAGGAAATGGACTATGCGGGACCCACACGGCTGAGCGTCGTGGAGGAGTCTCAGCAGCGCATTGTCGAGGTCGTCAGGCGTCTGGAGGAGGAGCAGCAGATCGTTATCGTGCGTGGTGGTACTGAGGGTGGCGAGGTGTTCGTGTAAGCCGGATGAACCATGCTCTCTGCCGCGCTTTGCAGGGTGCATGTCGGCCCAACATGACGGCAGGTGCGGAATGGCCGGGAATTATTGAGAGTGAACGCCGGCATGAAACGTTTGGTTTTCATGCCGTTTTTTCATTATTTTGATGTTTATGTGTTCGAAACAGGTAAAAATTTCCGGAAAGCCCAATGAAACACGTGATCAAGAAACACGAAAAGAAGCAGAAACCGTTCGTGGTTCCCGCCAGCCAGTTGGAAAAGACTCCCGGCGGAGGGGAATCCGCCGCAGCCGACTGGAGCAGTGTGGCATTTTCCTCGTTCATTAACACCGAAATCGCCAAATGGAAGGGACGCGCATCCTCGATTCAGAAGGAGCGTGACCGTGAGATGGCGGGCGAGGTGGAACGAGCGTTCGACGAGGGATACCAAAAGGGTCTCGCGGACGGGGTCGAAAAAGAACGGCAGGACCGCATAAAATCGATCGATGCGCTCCTGGCGGAAGCAAAGAAGATGAAACATAACGCCATTCACGATCTCGAGGTGAAAATCATCGATCTGGGGGTAACCATCGCCGAGAAGATCATCAGGCAGAGCATCCATACCGATCCCTCTGTCGCAGAGTCGATCGTCGAGGAAACGATGAACCACATCATCGGCAGCGAGAAAATCGTTTTGAAGGTTTCCCAGGATGATTTCAAGGTCATCAACAACAAATACAACAAGTGGATGGGAATGGCGGGAGGTGTTTCGGAATTCAAGATCGAAATCGACAAGCGCCTCCGCGCCGGCGACTATATCATCGAGTCCGAAGGCGGTATTATCGACGGTATCGTGCGGGACCGGATCAATGTCATCGTCGAGGAGCTTCTCAAGGTTTCCCATTGATCTTTGAAACACGGCGGGATGGCCGTTGTTCGGCCGTATGACGGGGCGACACCCGTTCAACAATTTCCTTTCATTCTCTATCGCTCATGACGATTCCCGGTGGTGAACCTGTGCAGTACGAAACGGGACAGACAGCCGTACCCTTCGAAAAATACCTCGATATCGTCAGGGACATCGAGACGATCAAGCGCTGCGGCATCGTTCGCGAGACGCGGGGGCTCCTCGTCGAGTCCCGCGGGCCCCAGGCGTCGGTGGGCGAGATCTGCCGTATCGATCTCGAGGAGCGGAAAAGCGTGCTGGCCGAGGTCGTGGGATTTCATGACAGGCACCTGCTTCTGATGCCTCTCGGCGACCTGGACGGCGTGGCCCCGGGCATGCGGGTTTCCGCCACGGGCAGTTCCTATCGTGTAGGTGTTTCACCCGACCTCCTCGGCAGGGTCATCGATGGTTTCGGGAATCCCATCGACGGTCTCGGACATGTGGACGCCACCGCGACGATGCCCCTGTCCGGAGAAAAACTGAATCCACTTACCCGAAACAGGATAGATACCCCCCTGTGGACGCGGGTGCGCCCGATCGACGGTGTCGTGACTGTCGGAAAAGGGCAGCGTATCGGTATTTTCGCGGGAAGCGGCGTGGGGAAAAGCGTTCTTCTTGGCATGATAGCCCGCAAGGTTGTCGCCGATGTGAATGTGATCGCCCTGATAGGGGAACGCGGCCGCGAGGTCAGGGAGTTCCTCGAAAAGGACCTGGGCCGGGAGGGTTTGTCGCGCTCGGTCGTCGTGGTCGTCACATCGGACATGCCGGCGATCCTCAGGCTTCAGGGCACGAAGGTGGCATTGACGATAGCAGAATATTTCCGGAGCCTCGGCAAGGATGTGGTGCTCATGATGGATTCCGTCACCCGCGTGGCCATGGCACAGCGCGAGGTGGGATTGTCGGCGGGCGAACCGCCGACCACGAAGGGATACACCCCTTCGGTCTTCGCGCTCATGCCGAAGATCCTCGAGCGCGCCGGGACCTCCGACAAGGGCACCATCACCGGCGTCTACACCGTGCTTGTCGAGGGCGACGATGTGAACGAGCCGGTCTCCGACACCGTGCGCTCCATCATCGACGGTCACATCGTCCTGTCCCGCCGCCTGGCCAACAGGGGGCACTATCCCGCAATCGACATTCTCCAGAGCATTTCCCGCGTCCAGAAGGATGTCATCGACGACAGGCACAGAAAGCTGGTCACCCGGCTCATCGAACTCTATGCCGATTATTCGGAGGCCGAGGACCTGATCAACATCGGGGCCTATGTCAAGGGATCCAATCCCCGCATCGACCGCGCCATCAACAGGATCGACGCCATTAACGATTTCCTCCGCCAGGATATCGAGGACAGCACGGACCCGGAAGACATGCTCGCCATGCTCGAAAAGGCGGCGGGAGGGATTGCATGAACCGTTTCCGTTTTCGCTTCAAAAATGTCCTCAGGTATCGGGAGCTGCTCGAGGAGAACAAAAAACGCGATCTCGGCGTGGCCCTCGGGCATCTCATGCGCGAGCAGGGGGAACTCCAGCAGATCGACCACTCCATCGAGGGTCACGATGAACTGACCGCCGGAGAGAGTGTGGGGGAAATATCACCCCGTCAGTTGATGAACCGGTTCCATTATGCACGCCATCTCGAATCCTCCCGTGACGCCCAGGAACGCCGCATCGAGAATGTCAGGAAGGATGTCGACGGCAGGCGCGGTGAACTGATCGAGGCGACGAAACAGAAGAGGATTTTCGAACGACTCGAGGAACGCGACCGCGAAGCACACGATGCGGAGGAACGCCTCGAGGAACAGAAGGAAGCAGACGAGCTTACTGCGCTGAGGGAGGCGCGGAAGGTGAACAGGGACACGACCCGGCCGTGACCGCCCGGAGACGTGGTATGCGATCGGATACTGCTCCGGATGTCCCGCCGTCCGGCAGTGTAAAAAACCCATGAGCGGAAAAACCGCTGACATACAACGCAGGAATACGATATCACCCGAATTCCGAGCCTCCGGAGGACCGTCATGAAACGCAGGACCTTTCTCGCGGCGATGGCCGGGATGGCCGCCGGATGCGGCTCACGCCCCGATTCCCGTCTCGCTTGTCACGACATATCATGGGACCCGAGCCAGCCCCTCACCAGCCGCGGCATGACTGTCCGCGAGGGAATGACGCTTCTCCGGTCACGGGCGGCCGGTCACAGGGCCCCCGCTCTCCGCGATGAGATCATGGAAAATCCCGGAGCGGTGTTTGTCATCGACGCCGGGGTGGAGAACGAACGCGACGAAACGGGGACCTGGAAACCCTGCGACGAGCAGATGGAGCGTTTCGGACGCCGCGTCGCCGAACTTGTTTTCCGCGGGAGCGCCGATTCGGGGACCTGTACGTTCATCAAGCCGAACATGGTCGGTCATTACTCCGAAGACAATCTGAGTTTCCACAACGGCTGGAACGTCCATCCCCATTTCACCTGCGGGCTGGTGGATGGATTGCGGGACGCCGGCAGCACGAACTGCGCCATCGGCGTGCGGGGCGGGCTCCGTCACGAGCAGATGGTGAGATGGGGCCTGACGGATGTTTTCGCCGCCCACGACCTGCCGGTCATCGAGGCGCACGTGCAGTATTTCGAGGATTACGTTCCCGAGGAACTCCAGTGGCACGAGAACGGACGCGGGATCGTCGCCCGGCGCTTCCCGTCCTACAAACCGGCGTATCAACCAGGCACGACCTTCATCAACATCGCCCACGCCCACACCCATCAGCTCGGGCACACCACGCTCACCATCAAAAATCTCCAGGGCATCATGCCGCGCGGCTATGGCCACGTCTGCGACACCTGGCCAGGGCTCGACCTTTGGCGCGCGCGCTTCATGGACGATTTCAACCGCGACTACCGCAGGCCTGTCGAGCGGCTCTATTTCGAGCATGCAGAACAGGGCTTCAAGCACTGGGACGAGGGCGGCCACGTGAAGCACTATCTGGCCGCCGGAGGCTATGACGCCTTCATGCGGGTCCTGGACCGGTATCGCTCCTCCAGGGGCGAAGACCGCGACAAGGCTCTGGCCGGGATGACCGCAATCGCGCCGCCGAAGGTCTTCTGGGCGGAACAGTGGTGTCAGCGCATGATGGACATGGCCGAGGGCTATCCCGCTCCCTTCGTGAACATGGTCGAGGGAGTCTTCGCACGCGGCGACGACGTGGGCGTGGTCCACACCGATTTCCTCACCGTCGGACGCTCGATGACCGCCGTGGACGCCGTCACCTCATGGATGATGGGCCACGATCCCCGGGAACTCCCCTATCTTCGTATCGCGAGGGAACGCGGGCTCGGAGAGAACGACATCGAACGCATTCCCGTCTACACGCTCGACGAGCGGGGCGTGGAACGGATCGATTTCCGAGCGCACCAGGCTCGGTGTGCACCAGTACCGCGAGAAGGGAGCGCCCTTCAGGTTCTTCGTGTGATTCCGTGAACGGCCTTCCCCATCGAACATGTCCCGGACCCATGCCGGGCCGCGCCCCTGATTCCCGCCCTGTGAACCACATCCTTTCACGTGGCACCGGTGTGTGGTTTGCCACGTCTCCTTCCTCATGATTGTTTATTCAGCCGCAACCGGGAACGAATCGTCCCGCTTGTCATTTAAATAGTGGCGGCGGATATTTGGCATATACATTCCCTGATGATGTGAAATGAAACAGGAAGAACCGGACATTTCGGCGCAGGCCCCCAAGCTGTAATTTTCCTCCCCAAGGAAAAAAATACCCCATGAACTACGTATCCATTTATTCGGAAAATGACTGGTTGTGATTTTCTATCAGATTGATAAATAATGACATAGTAGCTCGTATCGTGAGTGACGGAATCTTTGGCATGCAAGTTGCGACTATTCGTCACTGAAAAACCATGCTTATGCCTCCGGAGGCACACGGCAATGAAGAAGTTGTTGATAATGATTCTGGCTTTGCAGCCCATTCTCCTGATAGCCCTTCTGACTTATTATAAGTTCGGGTATCAGGAGTATGGCGACCCGGTAGAATACCGTGAGAAGCAGCAGGAAATGATGCAGGCGCTCCAGGATTCGCTGGACGCCCAGCTGCAGGTGATTTCACCCGACAATGTGGGCGATTCGACAATGGTGGGAATGGCGTTGCATACCGACATATTCAGGAGGACGAACGAGTCGGCATCCGAGATGAGCCGGGTGAGAACGGCTCTCGATTCCCTGGAACGCGAGAAGCGGGTTTTGTCGGAGCTTTCCGCGGAGGTCGAGCGCAAGCAGCAGACGCTGAATGATTTGAAACAGCGGGCCCTGGATGAAAAGATCGTGGAGCTGGCCAGAATTTATGACGGCATGAAACCACCCCAGTCGGTCCCTCTCTTCGTGGCCATGGAAGACACGCTGGCTGTTCTGATCATGTCCAACATGCAGAACCGAAACGCGTCCAGGCTCCTGGGAGCGCTCGCGGAAAACGATATCGACAAGGCGAAACGGATCACGAAACTCCTGGCGATCATGGGAGCCATTCAACTGTGAAATACAGCGGTCTACAGCAGGCTGTGTCATTGCTGACATCAGCCCGGGGAGCATCAACCGGAAAGAGCGGCGTATCCTCCGGGAAGGCGGGGGACTTCGCCTCTCTTCTCGCCGTTCTCGTCAATGGCGCCGGAAGGGTCTCTTCCGAACACGGTGGATTCTTGACCGTAAAGGCTCCATCCGTGGGAAGCGCAGGAAAGCAAGCGCTGACCACTGTCGATCCGGAAACCGGCGCCCGCGCGGTCAGGGCCGTTCGCTTGAACGCAGGTTCCGAAACGTCTGAAGGGGACGGTGAATCTGCCGGGGCGTTTATCGTCATGCGCACGCACGACGGGCGCACCGTGGCACTCCCCGTGACTGTCTCAAACGCTGCGAAATCATCCACCGGCGACGACACTGGCAGTGGCGCAGGCATCGTGATAACCGTGGATCCGGCTGTTCTGGCGGAATTGCAAAATGCCGGAAAGGAAACCGCATCCGCTGATGCTATGGCCGATGTTGTTGCCGATGAAATGATAGATGGACGTGATTCCACGACCGAAGGGACAGAGCTTTCGCAGACTGAAGAGACGGATATTCCGCCGGTTGAGAATCCGGAATTTTCTGCAATCGGAAATGCCGCCCCCGCGGAGCTTCCCGATATTCTGACGCAGATGAGCGGAGAAGATGGCGCATCCCTGAACGGCATGGTCGAGGCTCTGAGCACTGATGCGGTTTCACCTGAGATTTTCATCGTTCCGGCCACGGACACCGCTCTGAACATTGAACAAAGCAAGCCAACGGCGGTTATGTCGGGCGGTTCGGAGGATCATGCGCTTCCCGGTGGAGATTACGCCGGAGATGTGCGGAAAACCGGAGCGGCCGATGTGTCCGTCACCGAAGAAGAGAACCCAGTTCGTTCCGCGGCCCAGGACACCAAGCATCGCGAAAGCGCCGAAAATGGTGATGCAATGAATGAAGCCATTTCCACGGATGCCGGGAAGCATAACGGCGGACGGACCGCGGAAACCGACGCCGAACTGACGGAAAACACGCGGAAAACCCTGAACGCATCAGCCGCTCACCAGAAGGGACGCGCCCTCTTCGCCGGTGAGATGACCGTGGAAACGGCCGATATTCCCGTGAGCGGACAACCCTCGTCCGGCGATGGCATTTCACATTCCGCCGACACGGTGAACCTGCCTTCCGGCGAAATGACTGCGGGAGTGTCCCATGATTCCGTGAACGGACAAACCCCGTCCGGCGTGGACGGTCCAAGTTCCGGTGGTTCGGTCGATACAGGGGGAACGAATTCACATTCTCCGAACGGCGGAGTGACCGGTGAGACGGCGGATGTCGATCTGTCCGGTTTCGCACCCGGCCGGAGTGAAGCATCTGCCGGACATGCGGCGTTCGCAGGGGAGCCGGTATCCGCAGGGGCTCGACCGGAATCGTCTCCTGCCCCGGCACAAGAAATGCCCGCCATCGTGGTCCGCCGTCCTGACGGATCGCGTGTTACGCTCCGGGTGGCCGACGTTTCGAACGCTGATTCACCTCTCGCTCGGCTTCTACAGGCGGTGTCCGGCGGCGGCCCGGTCGAAGCTGTGTTCACCGTTGCCGACGGCGAAACGGCCGGACAGGCTGATGTCCCTGCCCCTGAAACGGTCAGTGATGCCACGGTACACACAACGCGCGAAACTGCATCTGTGGATGCGAAGGGAAGAACGGCCGGAAGTGCAACACCTTCAGTCGATCGCCAGGATGTGACCGCGCGTGTGCGCATGCAGCCTCTTGAAAACACCGCTCAGCCTCTTGAAAACACCGCTCAAGACGCCTCGACCACCGCTCCCGCAGACGCCGGTGCGGCCGAAAATGCTACCACGGCCGATAAGGGCGGCGGACGCGGCGCACCGGGAAATGCTGTTACGCCGTCCGCTTCACGGACCGTTCATGATGCCCCTGCATCGCATACCAATGCCACAGGGGAGAGCAGCCGGCCGGGTGGTTCACGGCTTCCCGTTGATGCGGCTTCACCGCCGGGGAACATGGATGCATCGCCGAAGGCTGCGGACGGTTTCACCCATACGGAAACGCATGACATGCAGGCGGCCGAAAGCACTCCGAAGCCGGGGTGGACGGAACCGGGCGCCGCTGACGGGAATGCGGTCCAATCCCGCCGTCCTGTGTCCGTATCGAGCGCCGCCGATACGATCTCAAAACCCGCCGGAAAGGACACTCCTTCGCAATCCTCTCCCAATCCAGGCTCGACCTCGAATCACGAAACGTCGCTGAATACCGATGTGTCCCGTAGCGAAACCGGACAAACGGCGCGGACTTCCGCACATGACGCCCGATTGAAAGCGGAGGCAGGGACAGCCGGTCCTGAGCGATCCGCTGAACGTGTTTCCCGGCCTGTTTCCCGTAACGGTCAGCGCGGAGGGATCGAACCCCCCGTACATGACACCGTTGTCCGGGATGGCGCGTCCACGGAAAGCGATGGTAACGGCGGGTCCGTCAAGCCGGTGGTTCAGGACCGGATGACCACTGATGCGCCCGCCACGGAACATCTGTCCCGGGGTGGAGAGGATGCTTCCGTTGCGTCCCATGCCGATGCCGATAACGGACCGGAATATAATACGGTGAAACAATCCACAGCGAAAAAAAATCACCAGGCCGCAGACACCCCCCTTCGCGGGAAATCGTTCGGGGAGCGCATCTTAAGGAATCCGGCAGGCGGACGTGACATGCCGGCATATGATCCCGCACCCGTGGACGCCGCAGTTGAACACGCGGCCGCCGAACCGCCTGGAACGGATGAGTCCGGCGCTGTCCCGGCGAAGGATCAGGCGCATCGGCCCCTTTCGTCAGCACGGGGCGGCGGTGGTTTCGCGCACACGGAGCCGGTGAATGGTGAGGCCATCGATGTCCGGCCCGGAAAAGCGCGGATGACGGACGCGAATCAAGCCGCGATCGACGGCGAAACGGTTCAGCCTTCTGAATCGGGCGCGGATGTTTCCGATCCGAAAATGCGGGTCGAAGACGGCATGAAAACGCTCGACACCATGCGCCGTAACGCCGGCATGAGGATCAGAAATGCCTCCGCGGACAGCCGGCCGGAAGTTCAGGCCGGCCGGCAGATGAATGATGTGGCCGCGGGTGATGCCGCGGAAGCGCCTTCACCTGTGATGCGGCACAAGGTCTCCCAGGGCTCCGGTGGTGTCGCCGAAGCTGATGCCGCACGCATCGCCTCGTCACGGAACGGCGCGAAGGCATCGCATACCACGCCCACGGCTGAAATTTCAACGGAACAGGCCCGGACACTCGAAACGTCCCGTTCCCGGCCGGAAACCTCCGCAGGCGGTGAAAGCGCCGGCGGCAAAGCAATGAGCGCGGCCGGCAGTGATGCCGTGCAGGCAGCCGGGAGTGGTGGTATGGACTATTCCAGGACCGGTCCTGATGAACACGCTTCGGGAAGCGACTCTTTCCTTGCGGCGCATTCCGATGCTCCACGGCGCACATCGAGAAACGAAGGACAGCCGGCACACACCGATACGGGGGCGGAGGGTGATGTGTCCGAAGCACCCGTACGGGCCTCGCAAAGCCGCTCTTCCAGGGATGCGGGCGGTGGAGATGCTGCTGATGCCGCACGGAATTTCGCTGCGGAATCGCGAAAAGCCGCCACCGAACACAGGCATCTCGACAGGGAAAGCGCGGAACGGTTCGATGCGACGACCGGTGAACCGGTCCCGACGGTGACAGCGGATCAGCCCGCCCAACCCGGCATGAACGGCATGCAGAAGAATACGCATGTATTTTCACCGCTCGCGGCCATGACAGAGCGCGGCGTCCAAACCCCTGAACACGCTGTCCGTGAAACCGCTTCCGAGGGTGTCGGCGGTCCGGATGCTCCGGCCGCGTCAATGGGCCAGACGGCAGCGAGTGAATCGTCATCGCCCGCCGCCGAAAAGATGGTTTCCGGCGCCGCCGGGGACTATCGCGCCGAGATGTACGACGAGATGATGGGCACGATCGTCCGGCACGCCCGGCTCATGACCCATCGTGGACAGTCCAGCGCGGTCATCAGGCTCGAACCCCCCAGTCTCGGCAGGCTCAAGCTGGAGATCGTCACGGAGCGTTCGAAAGTGACCGGCAAGATCACCGTCGATTCCCACGAGGTCAGGGATGTCATCCAGCATCGCATGGCCGAGCTCAGGGAGACTTTGGCGCAGAACGGCTTGAAGGTGGAACGTTTCGATGTGCAGGTCGGCCACAACGGCGGCACGGACCAGTGGGCGCGACGGGAGCAATTCGAAGGCTTCGGCGGAAAATCCGGTCGCACGGCCGGGCGTGACGGCGTCGGCGGGGGATCCTCCGCGGGCGGGACGGTCGAAAACGGCCCTATGGAGCAGCGGAGACGGGCGGTCCTGAACGTGACGGCGCTCGATATCGTGGCATGACGTGAGCTAATAACCGCGAACGTATGGAATGCGAACACCATAATACAGACGAGGTGACGGATCATGATACCTTCTTCAGTAACACCGACATATTTCAGTGATACATCCTCGGCCGGAAAATCCGAGGGTGTGATCCGGGGCTGGGACACCGAGGAGTCGTCGGGATCGATATCGGACATCGATCTCAACAGTCTCGGGAAAAACGACTTCCTGAAGCTGCTGCTCGCCCAGATGCAGCACCAGGACCCCCTCAATCCCGCGGACAACACTGAGTTCGTCGCCCAGCTCGCCCAGTTCAGCAGCCTGGAGCAGATGACCTCCATGAACACCAATCTCGAGGCCTCGCTCAAGAGCAATTCAGCCGTCGCGGAAGCGGTGAACAACGCAATGCTCGTGAGCTACTTCGGCAAGGAAGTGACAGCCTCTTCCAATGAATTCATGTTCGACGGCGCCTCTTCCACCGACCTGACATTCACGAGCGACGGCGACATTTCAAAGGGTACCCTGACCATTCAGAATCAGGACGGCGTCCCGGTCTACGAGTTCGCCCTCGACGGTCTGCGGGAGGGAGAAAACACCATTGCCTGGAACGGTATCACCAAGAACGGCGGCATGGCCAAACCCGGCAAGTATTCCTTCAGCATCGACGCCTATGACGTGCTCGACGAACGCGTGGAAACTTCCACATCCTTCACCGGTGTGGTGGACGGTCTGGCCATGAAGGACGGCACCGCCCATCTCCGTGTGGGCGGCGTGCTCATACCGTTCGAAAATGTCAACCAGATCACCGAAGCCGACGAATAAGGGCGGGAGCGGATCATGAACGGGAACATGCTCGACAGGCTCGGACAGGTCAACCGTCAGGCCGGTATGTCGGACGGTCTGAAAAAGGTCAACCGCTACGGCCGTGATCTGACATTCTCCGATGTTCTCAGGCTCCGTCTCGAGGAACAGTCCGGCGTCAGGTTCAGCGCCCACACCCTCGAACGGCTCCGAGAACGCGGCATCTCCCTCGAGGGCGATCAGCTCGGCCGCCTCGCCGATGGTGTCGACCGCGCTGGTGAAAAGGGCGCCGTGGATTCCCTCGTGCTCATGGACGACATGGCATTCATCGTGAGCGTCAGGAACAGGACCGTGGTGACCGCCATGACGGGAGAATCGCTCAGGGAAAACGTCTTCACCAATATTGACAGCACGGTCATCGTATGAAAATCGCATCAGGCATGTCATGGAGGAACAGACAGTCATGAATTTGCAGCATCGCACGGAAAAGAACATCAGTAAACCATAAAACCAAACAACGAAGGGCCGGACCTCGATGAGGAAGCCCGGCGCCGCCGACCGACTGACGCGGCGCATGCACAGGAGGTAACTCACAATGTCGCAGCGTGCTATGTTCACCGCGGTGAGTGGTATCAGAAACAACCAGACCAACATGGACGTGATCGCAAACAACGTCTCCAACTCCGGCACCATGGGGTACAAACGCGGGAGAATCACCTTCGAGGAATCCTTCTCACTGCTCCTTCAGGGCGCATCGAGGCCTCCCGGCGATCAGGGCGGTGTCAACCCGCTTCAGATCGGAAACGGCAGCTCCATCGGTTCCATCGACAACATCTTCGTCCAGGGCAATATCCAGTCCACCGGCAACCAGACGGACCTGGCGATCCGCGGCGACGGTTTCTTCGTTGTGAACGACGGACAACGCGATTACTACACCCGCGCGGGTTCGTTCCAGTGGGACTCCAACGGCCGTCTGGTGATTCCCTTCAACGGAATGAAGGTGCAGGGGCGGCTGGCGGATGAGAACGGCGTCGTCAACGAGGGTTCCGAAATCGGCGATATCGTCGTTCCCTTCGGCAATGTGGATCAGGCCAATGCGACGAGCAACATCAATTTCGTCGGCAATCTCGATTCAGCCTCAGAACCCGTGGGGACCATCACGAAAACCGAGCGGCTCTATGCCAAGGAGGTCGCCGGCGAGACCACCGATGTGAATCTCCTTTACGCCAACGGCAACGCCAATCTCCAGATCACGGGCCTTTCCCCCATGTCGACCACGGTTTCGGTCACATCCTCGGTCGGGACCACCGGTCTCTCGAAGTCGGGGACCTATACCTACGTTTCCACCGATACGGGAGCGTCGAGCAAGGATTTCCATACCCTCGACGATCTCATCGCGGAAATCAATTCCGATTTCGGCACCACCCACCTGACAGCGTCGATGAATGCTGACAGCGCCATCGAGTTCACGAATCTCGGCGCGGCGAACAACACCCTCACCATATCGAGCGTGAACTCGGTCCTCAACAAGGCGCTGGCAATCGCCAACGGCACGGTGGGTGACAGCACCACCGACGAGTTCTCCCATGTGGCGTCCGGCGACGACAAGCTGATCAATCTCAGGAACTCCGAAGGCACAGATCTGGGTCTTGAACTGACCGACACCATCAACATCAGCGGACGTGTCGGCGGTACCGAGATCGATTCGGTCGCCGGCGGCACCGCAGATCCCTATACCCTCGATGTCGATGACGGCACCGGTGACAGCAGGACCTATTCCGATTTCGTCCAGTCGGTCAAGGACGCCTTCGACCTGACCAATCTCAAAGCCGCCCAGATCGATTCGAATTCGGGCGCCCTGGTGATCAATGGCGACGGCGGTCTCGACAATGAGATCAACGCGGTCGACATCACGACCAACGCGGCCACGACCGGCGGGAACTCCGCGGCATTCGACGCCGTGTTCGACGCCACGGTGGGCAACTGGACCGAAATTCAGCAGGCTGAGGATGTGACCCACGAGGCCTCCGTGCGTGTGTTCGACTCCCTCGGAAACGCCCACACCTGCACCCTCACATTCAAGAAAGACGTGAGATTGCCGAATAGATGGGAGTGGAGCATGAGAGTTCCCGAGCCGGCGGAATTGTCGGGCGGGTACCAGGGAACGGTGACATTCGACAGCCAGGGCGCTCTCGAGGCATATACCTATTCCCAGGGCGCGAGTTCCATGACATTCGATCCGAAGAACGGAGCCGATGTGCCGGTTGACATCACGCTTGAGTTCGGTACGGTCGGCACCACCGACGGCATCACCCAGTTTTCGAGCAATTCGACGGTGATCGCCCGCGACCAGGATGGTTATTCGTCCGGCGTGCTGGACAATGTCAGCATCGACGAGTACGGCAAGATTACCGGACTGTACACCAACGGCAACTCGCGGACGCTGGCGAAACTCGTGCTCTCCACGTTCAACAACCCGGCGGGTCTCATGCGCGTGGGCGACAATACCTACGATGTCTCGGGCAACTCGGGCCTTCCCATTTTCGGTTTCGCGGGAACGTCCATCAACGCCCAGATCACACCGGGCGCCGTCGAAATGTCGAACGTTGACATAGCCGAGGAGTTCACCAACATGATCATCGCCCAGCGTTCCTTCCAGGCGAACGCGCGGACGATCATGACGACCGACGAACTGCTCCAGGAAACGGTCAACATGAAGCGGTAATGACCATGGAAATCGCTAGTGATTTGAACGGCGGTTTCATATATATTGTCTGATGCACACGGTCCCGCCCCGTATGGCTTACGGGCATGAACGGGGCGGGGCCCTGAAAAGGAATTGATCCTTTGAACCACCGGGCGCGAGTGAGCGGTATACGCGCCGACAGATGAACGGTCGCCGGTCCGGGAGAGATGAATCATGATAAAACTGACACGAATCAACGATGCGCTGATCGTGGTGAACGCCGAGCTGATAGAGTTCGTCGAATCGAGCCCCGACACGATCGTCTCGCTGACGACCGGTCACAAGTTCCTTGTGAAGGATTCCGTCGATGAGGTCATCGACAAGGTCAGGGAATACAAGCGCAGCACACGTGAGAAACCCCTGACGGGGAAATCCCACGACTGAAACTCCGATTCGCCGAATTCGTTTAATATGGCAGGGGAGACTGCATGGATCTTTCGAGTGTTATAGGTCTGGCATCGGGATTGACATTCATATTTTTCGCTATTGTGACCGGCGGAAACGTCCTGTTGTTCGTGGATATCAAATCCGCGCTGATCGTTGTCGGCGGCACCGTGGGCGCCACCATGATCAACTATCCCCTGGCAGACATACTCGGGCTCATCAAGGTCGTGCAGAAGGCCTTTCTCCACAAGGAGGAAACGCCGCTCACCACCATCAACACACTTGTGAACTTCGCCGAGACCGCACGGCGCGAGGGCATTCTTTCGCTGGAGCAGCAGGCGGCCTCTCTCGAGGACGAGTTTCTCAAGACGGGCATCACGCTTGCCGTGGACGGCACGGAGCCCGAGCATATACGCGATATCATGACCACCGAGATCAGCTATATCGCCGAGCGTCACAAGGTCGGGGCCAGCATTTTCGAGACCATGGCCATGTTTGCCCCGGCATTCGGAATGATCGGTACGCTCATCGGTCTGATCGGCATGCTTGCCCAGATGAACGATCCGTCGTCCATCGGCGGCAACATGGCGGTCGCGCTCATCACGACGCTCTACGGTTCATTTATTGCGAACATGATCTGCCTGCCCATTGCGGGAAAGCTGAAAGCCCGCTCGGCGTCAGAGGTGCTGGTCAAGGAACTGTGTGTCGAGGGGATCATGTCGATCCAGTCCGGCGACAACCCGCGCATCGTGGAGGACAAGCTCAAGGCCTTCATTTCACCATCCATGAGGGATTTGGGAGAAGAGGAGTAACAGGATGGCGGGCAAGAAAAAGGAAAAAAAGGAAGATGCACCGCCCGGCGCGCCGGCATATATGGCGACGTATGGCGATATGATGACGCTTCTTCTCTGTTTTTTCGTGCTGCTCGTTTCGATGTCCACCATGGAGATCGAGAAGTTCAAGGCGGCTGCGGCATCGCTCAAGGGCGCCCTCTCGGTCCTTCCGTTCCAGGACAGGGCGATCCCGGAACCCCAGACACCGCGGACCGCCGACCAGATGAAGAAATCCCGTGAACGCAACAGGCGCCGTTCACAGGCGGTGGCGCGCCTCCGTCAGATCATCGAGGAGCAGAACCTGGGCGGGTATATCACGGTGGCGGAAACAACGGAAGGAATTCATCTGGTGATCGGCGACCCGGCGCTTTTCGATTCGGGTGAAGCCAGGATCAAACCGGTCTTTCTGCCGGTTCTGGACGGTGTCGTGGATGTTCTGCATGCGGGAACGGGAAATGAAATCATACGCGTGGAAGGACATACCGACAATGTTCCCATCAATACCCTCCGATTCGAGGACAACTGGGAACTTTCCATCGCACGGTCGCTCGAGGTGATACGTTACATAAAATCGCAGCAGAAGATCGACCCGAAACGCCTGCGTCCGGTGGGATGCGGTGAATTTCACCCCGTGGCGCCGAACGACACCCCGGAGGGCCGGGCTCTGAACCGGCGGGTCGAGATTTTCATCGAGATGTGACTCATCCGCCCGGGCGCCGGTGGGTTCGCCCCGGTGGCTGGTCGCATCATTGATCCGGAGGAAGTACTCGTGGCCAAGTCGAATATGGGTTTTATCGCGATCATCCTCATCATACTTGCCGTTGATGTGGTCGGCGGATATATTATCGGAAAGAAGTTCCTGATCCCCATGTCCTATGAACAGTCCGGAACCGTTTCCGGCAACGCGCCCGCAAGCGAAGAAGGGGCGGAAGGGGCGACAGCACCCGGCTTCAGCCGCGATCTGGATCCCATCAACATGAATCCCGCGAATTCGGCGGGGGAGATATTTTCCTGCCAGATCACGCTCGAGGCCCAGACGCAGGAAGTGATAACCGAACTCGAACAGCGGGACCAGCAGATAAAGGATATCATTCTGACCTATCTGTCCAAAAAGACCATTGCCGAACTGAGCGATGTGTCCCAGCGCGATGAGTACAGGAAGGATATCATTGAGAATATCAATTCCGTGCTGATGGCGGGAGAAGTTACGAACATGTATGTTACTCAGTGGATCATTCAGTGATGAACTAGACGGGAGGTGATTCCTGTGGCCGAGATTCTATCCCAGGAGGAAATAGATGCGTTATTGTCCGCGGTCTCCTATGGCGAGGAGGTCGAGGTCGAGGCGGAACCGACGAAGGTCGAACGGATCATCAACACCTATGACTTTCGTCATCCGGCGCGTGTCAGCAAAGACCAGCTCAGAACGCTTCAGAATCTCCATGACAACTTTGCCCGCCTCCTGAGCGCGACATTCTCGACGCTTCAGCGTTCTATCATCGAGGTCACCCTGGTTTCGGTGGACCAGATCACCTACAGCGAGTTCATCATGAGCCTGTCCTCGCCGAGCTGTACCTATGTGTTCCGCATGGAGCCGCTCGACGGCGTTTCGGTCGTGGATTTCAGCCAGTCCGTCGTCTTCAGTTTCGTCGACCGCCTGTTCGGAGGCCGCGGGAGCTCCATTTCCGCCGAACGCGAGATCACCTGGATCGAGAAGAGCGTCATGAACAACATCATCAACAGGACGCTCCGTGACCTGGAAAGAACATGGGAGCGAATCATTCCCCTCGAATGCAATGTCGAGATGCTCGAAACGAACCCCGAATTCGTCCAGGTGGTTCCCGCTTCGGAAACGGTTGTGCTCATTTCTTTCGAGCTCAAAAGCGACAATGTGAACGGTCTCATCAATCTCTGCTATCCCTATATCACCATCGAGCCCATCGCGCTCCGTCTCGGCGGCCAGAATCTGGTCAGCTCGGCGAAGGAAGTGCCCAAGGAAGAGCTCATTAAAAACCGCAAGCGCGCCGAGCTTTTCGATACCACGGTATCGGCCATCCTGGGGAAGGCCAGCCTGACCGTTCAGGACCTGGTGGATCTCGAGGTCGGGGATATCATCACCCTGGACGCGCGGCTCAAGGAAGATGTCGAACTCTACGTTGAAAACGAACTGAAGTTCTATGGTCGGGCGGGTTATCTCGGCAAGCACAAGGCGGTCGAGATCAATGCCCGTTTGATCGATAAATCGGAGGAAATCTGAGCCATGGCTCCTGATGAGAATAACGACATGGAGGAACTCGAGGAATTCGACGAAAGCGATCTCGAAGCGGGGATCGGCGACGACGATGATCTCGAAGCGCAAATGGCCGCAACCATGGCTGCCGAGGGTCTCGGCGATGAAGGTGATGATGATGACCTCGAGGCGCAGATGGCCGCCGCCATGGATGCAGAACTTGGCGACAGCGATGATGACGATGACCTCGAGGCGCAGATGGCCGCCGCCATGGGTGGTGACGACACCATCGACGAATCCCTTCTGAGTGCGCTCGGGGGCGGCGATGATGACTATGACGACGATGAGGATGTGGAAGCCCAGCCGGTCGAGTTCCAACAGCTCCGGCCATCCGACGAGTCGGTCGAGAAGGAGTCCATTGACCGTCTCCTGGACGTCAACCTCTCGCTTTCCGTCGAGCTTGGACGCAAACAGATGCAGATCAGGGACATCCTCGACCTCGGCCCCGGAAAGATCATCGAGCTCGACAAGCTCGCGGGAGAGCCGGTGGACCTCCTCGTCAACGGCAAGCTCCTGGCAAAGGGCGAGGTCGTGGTGGTCGATGAGAACTTCGGTGTGAGAATAACCGATCTCATCAGCCCGAAGGACCGTGTCAGAAGCCTCAAATAAGCTGTCTCTGGCGCCTGTTCACGCGCCACACCCCGGAGAGCCGCATGCGCAAAACGGTTTACGCTTCGATGTTTTCCCTGGTGTTCATCTGCGCCTCCGCGTGGGCGCAGGAAGGCGATGCAGCCGATCCGCGCGCCATAAACCCGTCTCCGGGGTTCGATCTGTTCCTTCAGTCCGTCAAGGTCGTCCTGGCCCTTGGTCTCACACTCGTCCTTCTGGTCCTCGCAGTCTGGCTTTTGAAAAAGATCATGCAGGTGCGGCGGTTTCCGGGAGCCGGCGCGGGGCCGGTGCGTATCCTCGCCTATCACTACATCGCTCCGAAAAAGGCAATCGCCCTGGTCAGGATCGTCGATCGCGTGCTTGTTCTCGGCGTGGCTGACCAGTCCATCACCACCCTCGGCGAGCTTTCCCCCGAAGAGATACAGCGCATCGATTCAGAGGATACAGGTGATGACGGTGTCTTCTCGTCCATTCTTTCCGGTCTGACCCGCAGGCATCCCGGCTGAGCCATCCATCCGGCCGGGCCGTGCCCCGCAGCCCGGCCGGCGGATTCCGATCATCCCCACGATGTTACTTGTTTCCTCATGCCCCACGGCCCTCCAGCCGCGATTCTGCTGTGTGATGCACCTTGACTTTTTGTTTCATTTTTATGATATTACTAATCTTTGGTGTTGGTGCGTTTCCCCCCTGAAAAGCGGTACGGAACGATGAAAAAATATGCGGCGTCGCATGCGGTTTTCGCGATGTCCCCGATGCGTATGAATAAACGAGGAGGTTCTTTCCATGGCGAGCACGGCCGATTTCAGAAACGGATTTACCTTTCAGGAAGGCAACGACCTGTTTTCGATCATCGAATTTCTTCATGTCAAGCCGGGCAAGGGCGGCGCTTTCGTCCGCACCAAGCTCAGGAATGTCAAAACCAAACAGGTCGTCGAGCGGACATTCCGGTCGGGCGAAAAAGTCGACGAGGTCCGGCTCGAACGTCATTCATTCGAATATCTCTATCCCGAAAGCCATTTTTATGTCTTCATGAACACCGAGACCTATGAACAGGTCCGGATCGAGCGCGACCTCCTGGGTGAGGACGCCCGTTTTCTGGCTGACAACATGCCGGTCGAGATTCTGTTCCACGGTGACACTCCGCTCGAGGTCGAGCTTCCCACCTTCGTGGAGCTGGAGGTGGTCAAGACCGAGCCCGGTTTCAAGGGCAACACCGCCCAGAACGCCACGAAACCGGCCGTGATGTCCACCGGCGCCGAGGTGGATGTCCCCCTTTTCATCGAGGAGGGAACCGTCATCAGGATAGACACCCGGACGGGTGAATACATGGAGCGGGTCAACAAATAGAAGTCCGTTCAAGATTTCGGTTGACAATATCCGGTTAATTGATATTATTGCTCCGGTGATTAAACATATGAATCAAGAGCATTCCCCGGACTTCAGT
>CAYNWJ010000010.1:0-22626 GCA_964400815.1 uncultured bacterium | reverse complement strand
CCCGCTTCGGGGGAAGGTGGCGCGAAGCGACGGAAGGGGGCTTTGCAGAGAAAAAGCTGAATCATATATTGCTTACCGAACTGGATACCCGGTTTTTCGAAAGGAAACCGTCGGCCCCATCGGAACGCATCAAACGTTACGGGAGCATGTGCCATGAAACGACGTACGTTCATACACAGGTCCGCGGCGGCAGGCACAGCCCTCGCCGGATACGCGGGAAGCGGCCGGATACGCAGGCGCGCGGAGGCCGCCGTCATGACGGACCGCGCCCTCGTGGGGATCGCCGGATCGAACGACCCGGCTCTCACCCGGCCCGTCCCGCTCGACACACTCGTGGACACCGAGCAGGTGCGCGAAACGGTCTGGCTGGCCCTCGACAGGGACATCTCGCCGCGCAGCCTGCCGAACATCGTGAACCGCGACTCATGGGTGGTCGTCAAGCCCAACCTCGTCACCTGTCCGGTCACCATGAACGACTTCCACGCCGACGGTCTCGAGCACTGGTGGCTGGTCACCGATCTCCGCGTGGTGAAGGCGGTGGTGGAATATCTCATCGTGCGCGTGGGACCAAAACGCATCTCCATCGCCGAGGGACCGCCGTGGTATTCCTCGGGGGGAAAGCTCAAGCCCGAGTCATTCGTGGACGGCTGGCACTGCGAATGGAAGGAATTCGGCGGCATGTCCTATGCGCAGGTCGTGGACGATCTCAATGCCTCGCAGGACGCCACGACAGTGGACATCATCGACCTGAACGAGGACGAGCCGGTGTATGTGACCGATTTCGATCCACGCGGATCGGGCATCGGCGCCCTCCAGGACGTCCGCCCCGGCGATCCAGACGGTTCCTCGGACGAAGAATGGACCCGCCGCCGGGGCATCTGGTATCCCCGGACGATCATGGACTGCGATGTCCTCGTGAGCGTCCCCGTGCTCAAGACCCATTCCAGCGCCGGCGTCACCCTCGCCATGAAGAACCTGGTGGGCTGCATCCATTCCCAGAAATACGGGAAGGGAAATTCGAAGGCCCCCATCCACCAGGGAAGCCAGCTCGGCCTCGTCCGGGGCATCGCCGACCTGGGCGCCTCCATCGATCCCGACTACGCCGTCGCCGAGGGTTTCTGGGCCACCGTCCAGCAGCACCACGGTCAGAACGGCGTGGGCATTCACCACAACGTGGTCGTGGCGGGCGGAGACGTGGTCGCGGCGGACGCCGTGGCGATGATGGTCATGGGCTATCATCCCCGGGACTACGATCTTCTCCGTCTGCTCACCATCAAGAAGATCGGTCAGTGGCATCCCGGCCTCATCGACATCGCCGGACCGGACGTGAAATCTCTCAGGCGTAATTTCACCCGCGCGGCGAACACCTTCTTCGCACGCGGCTTACGGCAATGGGCGGTCCTCGGCCCGCGGCGGCGCGAGGTTGAGGATCCGAAAAGTCTGAATCCCTTCGCGAACGGCGGCGCGCTTCCGGACGACTGGACGTACCTCGACGGCGACGCCCTCATCGACGCCAAGGTGAATTCGAACCCGCCCTTCCGCCTCCAGGACTGCCTGCTCTATGCCCTGCCGGAGAGCGAGGGCACGCGCAAGAACTCACGGTGGTACCTGGCATACAAGGCAAACACGGAACGCAGGGACCTCTGCGGCCAGCTTCTGGTGGGCCTCAAGGGCGGTTCGCTCCGGGCCTTCTTCAACGGCGCCGGGATCGACTATCCCGAGGAGCCGTATTCCTACGATCCCTCGCCCATACCTTTTTTAAAATTCCGCGAAGGGCAAAATCTCCTTGTTCTCGAGGTAACCAAGCAGAACGGCCGCGGGGAACCGGTGGAATTCGCCGCGAACCTCTGCGACCTGGACGGTGACCGCCTCGAACTCACGGGCGGAGCACCGTGATATCAGCCGAAAGGAAACGTCAGATCATGAAACCAGCATTTCAACGGGCGGCTCTCGTGAGGGGCCTGATCGGCGCGGTGACCCTCGCGGGCATTCTGCTCGCAGCGGTCCGGTGCGGAAACGATCCCGCCGCTTCCGGCCCGGAAGACACCGCAGGATACTTCCCCCGCCTCGACAACTATGCCGACCTCTACCTGCGCGGGAGCCATGACCTCCTTCACATGGTGAAGGTCCGCGAACTCGACAAGATCGGCGAGGCATGTAAGATCGCCACCCGCCGCAAACTGGCGGGCGGAACCATCTGGTCGAAGATCGGCACCCCGCACATCATGTACGCCGGCGCCTGTGACGAGGACGTGCCCGGCAACCCGAACATCGCGCCCGACTACAACATCAACCATCCCCGCCATCCCCGCCGGGGAGGCTTTCCGGAACTGGGCGCGGGAGATTTTCTCATCACCGCGGGGACGGGCTATCAGGAAGTGCGGAAGCGCGGCTGCTATTTCCTCGGCATCGGCTATCCAATGTCAACCAACCGCTATTCCCCGCCGGCCTTCAACGACCATGCCGACATAACCATGGAATCACAGGTTGACATGATGATCTACACCTGGGGCCCGAAGGAGGACGGGCTGGTGACACCGTCGCTCACACCGCACCTGAAGATCCTGCCCACGAGCCCCATGACCGTGGTGGCCTACTGGACCATCATGGCCCAGCTCGCCCACAACCTGGCATACACCGACACCTCCGGCTCCAACGACGCCGCGGCGGCCTGTCTGGACAGCCTGATGAACCGCCTCTCCCGTTTTCACGCGAAGCATATCGGCGATGTGAACGAGATCGGCGCGGACATCGCGAACCGCGTGCTTTCCGGCGGAAAGCTCTATCTCTGGAGCCCGCGCTGGGAGTTCTACTACGAGGCGGGCGGCACGGCGGGCTCTGTGATGGGGGTCTATCCCATACACGAGAACGGCTTCTACACCGAGACAGGCTCCTATTCCAGCAGGATCATCGCCCCCGCCGAATTCAAGCCTGAGGAACTCACCGAAAAGGACGCTGTCATTCTCGCCATGGACGGGGCGGACACATCCGACGAAATCGCCATGGCCGAGCGCATCAGGGAGCGCAACCCGCTGCTGGTCAGCATCTTCCCATTCGAACGCGTTGACGGCGATCCGGTGGAGCCGCTGGCGGAGCTGTCGGATTTCAGCCTGGACAACATGAGCGGGGACGCCTATGGTGTCCTGGACATTCCCGGTTACGACGGAACGATCATTCCCACGGTTGCCATGATGAACAACTACGCCTTCTGGGCAGTGCTCGGCGCCTATGTGCAGAACATGGAGAAACAGGGAGTGGCGCCCTATTACTGGATGAGCTGGCATGTTCCCGGCGGAAAGGCCTACACCGATTCCATTCATCCCCTTTTCATGGAACGGGGCTATTGACGGCGCACGGACCGATGACGAAACACCCATGTATACCGACAGGAAAGGCAGACCAATGAACTTCCTTGCGAAGAACGTCCTGAAAACGGCGGCGCTCGTGCTGACTGTGCCCGCGGCACTCGCCGTTCTGTCCTGTACAACCACCGATACAGGCGACACCGGCCAGACGGAGGAATCCTATTTCCCGCGCCTGGGGAACTATGCCGATCTCTATCTGCGCGGAAGCTACGACATCCTCCACATGGTCCGCGTCCGTGAGCTGGACAAGGTCGGCCGCGCCGCGAAAATCGCCGCGCAGTGCCGTATGAACGGCGGCAGGATCGTTTCAGGCATCGGGACGCCCCACATCATGTACGGCGGCGCGGCGGCGGCTGATGTGCCCGGCAATCCCGGCATCGCCCCCGATCCCAAGGGACAGAACACCGGCTATCCGGGCGAACCGCCCCTGGGCGAGGGGGATTTCCTGATGGCGGACAATCCCACGCCGCACGTGGAAAAAGCCCATGAGAACGGCTGTTTCGTGGTGGGCATCGGGTTCCCCATGACCACGAACCGCTATTCCCCGCCCGATTTCAACGATCATCCCGACTATTTCATCGAGGACATGAGCGACATCTTCATCTATACCTGGGGACCGAAGGAGGACGGTCTTGTCACCCCTGAACTCACCCCCGCTCCCCACCTCAAGATCCTCCCCACCAGCCCCATGACCGTGGTCGCCTACTGGCTCCTGACCGCCCAGATCGCCCACAATCTCGCACACGAGAACACCTCGGGGACCCACGCCGCTGCGGAGAACTATATCACAACCCTCATGAACCGTATGGACCGCTTCCACTTCCGCTATATCGGCCGGGTGGAGGATGCGGGCGGGATCATCGCCGAGCGTGTGCTTTCCGGCGGCAGGATCCATCCCTGGAGCGGCCGGGACGAGTTCTGGATCGAGTCGAGCGGTACGGCCGGCGGTCTCATGGGCGTCTATCCCCTGAAACCCGATTCCCTCACCGCGAAGGACGTGGTCATTCTCGCCACCGCGAACGCCACCCCCGAAGAGGAGATCGAGATGGCGCGGAAGGTGAAGGAAAAGGGCGCCTGGCTGCTCGGCATCTTTCCCTTCGAGCGCGAGGACGGGATATCCACGCAGCCGCTCAGGGAACTCTGCGACATGAGCTTCGACAACCTGAGCGGGGACGTCCACGGTGTCCTCGACCTGCCGGGCTACGACACGAAGGTCATTCCCACGACCACCATGATGAACAACTATGCCTTCTGGGCCATCGTCGGCGGCTATGTCCAGGCCATGGAAAGCCGCGGCGAAGCCCCCTATTACTGGATGAGCTATCACGTCCCCGGCGGGAAGGAATACGACGAGTCGATACGGCCGAAGTTCCTGGAGCGGGGGTATTGAGAAAAGATTATCCGCAGATGACGCAGATGAACGCAGATTTAAATGTGTTTCTCAACATGGTCCCGTATCGAGTTCCCATAGGCGGATCATCGCCAGACGTGCCGAAAAACGAAGAAGGGGTGTCGATCCGTGAAACGTGTGATGGATTTGCCTCTGGCAGATCGTTCGAACTTTACGGCGAAACAGCTCGTTATCGAGGATGCCGAACTGCTGCAGGAGCTTTGCGAACAGTGCGCGGATTTCTCTCAGTTGGTGGAAGGAACCTCTCCATCCCCGGGCGGCGCCCATGAAATTTTTCGTGGATTACCCCGGGGCAAGAATGCTCGGGACAAGTTTGTTTTCGGCTTTTACGGCCCGGATAACCGTTTGCTGGCAGTGATCGAATCGATTTACGGATATCCGGATGGACAGACATGGTGGATAGGGCTCATGATGGTCGCTCCCGCGTACAGGGGGCAAGGACTGGGCAAGGTTTTTTACCGGGCGTTCGAGCAGTGGGTGGCGGCGCAAAACATATTCCGGATATCCCTGGGCGTTATCGAGGAGAACACTTCCGGTCTTGAGTTTTGGAAAGCGATGGGATTCGAGGTGATCGACAAGACAGAACCCCGTCAATTCGGAAACAAGGTTCACGCGGTACATGTCATGAGGCGCGTTTTAGGTAAACGATGAGGCGTGACTATTCGCCAGCCCGACACAACAAACACTGCATATCAAGTTCGCAGACACAAAAATATCCGGGTATCCAGTTTGGTAAGCAACGTATGATTCAGCAGCTCTCTGCAAAGCCCCCATCCGTCGCTTCGCGCCATCTTCCCCCGTACCGGGAGATGGAACGGCAGCCGGGTAAACACCGGTGGTACATGGTCCCCCGGTGAGGGGGACGAGGGCGAAGTCCGGAGGGGGTTATCCTGGCGAAAAGCAACGTGCTTATGTAACTGGATAGCCGATGTATACATGACACACCACAAAGGACGGCACACCCATGGCTGAAACCACTATCCCCGAATCGAAAAAAGTCCTCAAAATCGGCTGGGTCGGCACCGGCCCCTTTTCCTTTTACGGCGACTATATGCGTGTCATCAACAACCATCCCGAACCCAATCCCATGCTCATGCGGGTGACCCACATCTGGGGCGACGACTATTCGAAAAACTACGCCGGCTCCGACGAGTATGTCGACAAGATGGTGACGAACTGGAACGAGGGCAAACAGTCGCCAGCCTCCCTCGCCGATCGTTATATCATCCCGAACGTGGTTGGCGATTACCTTGACATGGCCGACGAGATCGACGCCGCGATGATCATGGATTTCGACCGCGCCCACGAGCTCGCCGAGCCCTTCATCCGCAGGGGCATGCCCATTTTCCTGTGCAGCCCCGTGGCGGTGAACGTCCCCACCTGCGAGCGCATCCTCGACATGGCCGAAGCCTCGGGCTCCGCCGTCTATACCGGCTCCTTCACCGCCGGCATGCCCGAGAACCGGATCATGTACGCCCGTGCGAAAAAGGACGATATCGCCACGTTCTTCGCCCACACCTATTGCGGATACTTCACCTCCTACGCCAACGACGGCCTCGAGCCGGTCCACCTGATGACCGGCGGGGGCGTCCGGAAGGTCGCCATGTACGGATGGGACGGTTCCGGCGGCTACGATCCCACGGGCATCCCCGTCTCGCGCATTCACCTGGAATACGAGCCCCGCGGCGACCATCCGCCCATCCAGGGCCTTCTCAATCTCGGCGGCAGCGAGGAGAGCATGGAATGGTACCGCATCTATTACCACGACCACACGGTCTGGGAGAGTGACACCCACTGGACGAAATACGTGCTCAATTTCAGGGATTTTCTCCTCGAGCTCCAGCATGTGTTCATGACGAACGAGTCACTGGAAACGCGTGAGGACATCCTCGGCAAACTCCGCGTGGTGATCGCGGCCTACAAATCGGCCAACGAGGGCGGCAGGTCTGTCATGACCGACGAGGTCGGCGACTACCGGATGCCCACCGTGCGCATCGAACAATGGGATGAACTTCCCTGAACCGGCGGCGCCGTCGTGTCATTTTCTCCCGACATTTTCGAAAGCGGCAGGCGAAAGACGCCCGGAACGCTGCCGGCGGGTGAATGCATGGCCGTGCATTCGTCCCGTCCGCGCACCACTACGAAAACGTGCCTGAACCACTGCCGGCATCTATTCCTCTCGTAATTTTGCAGTTGGAACGTATACCATCCCCCGCGCATCCTGAACCATCCCTTCAAACTACTGCCATTCCTGGCACATTTTTTCTTTCTCCATATACATCAATATTTTAGAGCTTGACATCCATACCACGATTCCACGATTATGCAGTGTAAGCGCGTAACGAATAACAACCCGTATCACCGGCATCCACGATGCGTAAGGACGAGTGCGGGGCACCATGATTTCCCACGACAAACAACTCCGGGAACTGCGCGAGGAAAACAGGCGCCTGAAACGACAACTGCGTCGTCTCATGTCGGACGATGGCCGCTCCCCCGGCGCTCCCGCCCGGAACGATGACTCTCCGGGTGTGGACGGCAATCGTCTCTCGGAAATTGCGGACTGCATTCCCGGGGCTTTGTACCGCTTCGTGCGCGATCCCGACGGGCGCTTTTCCATGAATTTCATAAGCGGTGGCGCCCGTGAGCTCTTCGGCGCCGATATCGCCGAGCTGTCCGGTGACATTTCCATCGATGTCATTCATCCCGACGATATCGAAGAATTCGTCGCATCCATCGGAGAATCAGCGGACAACCTGACACCGTGGGACCATGAATACCGTGTCAGGATGCCCGACGGTTCGATGAAATGGATCAGGGGACAATCCGTTCCGAAAGAAAGGGCCGACGGCGCCATCGAATGGAACGGCATCCTCACCGACATCACCGCCCGGAAAACCGTCGAGAAGGAACTGTGGCTGAGCAACAGGCGCTATGAAAGCATCCTCCACGACCAGCTTGACTTCATCGTCCACTGGAAGGACGACGGAACACGGACCTTCGTCAATGAAGCGTATTGCTCGTATTACCGCCTCACGTGCGAAGAAGCCCTGGGAACGAACTTTTTCGCCCATATAGCGGAAGAAGACCGGAAAGCGGTCAGCAAACGGCTCGAGAACCTCTCCCCGGACCATCCCGTCAGCACCGACATTCACCGGGTCATCCGTCCGGACGGCAGCATGGGATGGAACGAATGGACCGACCGCGCCATTTTCGACGACGCGGGAACCGTGCTCGAATATCATTCCATCGGTCGTGACATCACCGAACGAATGCATACAGAGGAAGCCCTCAGGGAAAGCGAGGAGCTTCTCAGACATTCGAACGATCTCCTGTCATCAGTCATGGACAACACTTTCATGATGGCCGTGTATCTGGACCCCGAATGCAATTTCGTGTGGGTCAATCGCGCCTACGCCGACACATGCGGCCATGATCCGGCATTCTTTCCCGGCAAAAAACATTTCGACCTGTATCCCCACGAGGAGAACCAGGCGATCTTCCAGCGGGTGCTTGAAACCGGTGAACCGTTTTTTGCCGAGGCGAAGCCGTTCGAGTTCCCGGACCAGCCAGAAAGGGGCGTGACCTGGTGGGACTGGAGCCTGCGTCCGGTGAAAAACTCCGGGGGGACGATCATCGGTCTGGTGTTCTCCCTGAACGACGTAACCGACAAAATCAAGGCGCAGAACAAGCTCCGCGTCACCACCCGTCTCCTCGATTCCATCCGCGCCATCCAGAGCGAATATATCGCGTCCGAGGAGGCGGAGCCCGTTTTCCGCTCCCTCCTGCATACGCTTATCCAGATAACGGACAGCCGGTTCGGCTTTCTCGACGAGGTCCTTGCCGATGAGAAGGGCAACCGGTACAAGATCAATCTCGCGCTGTCCGATGTATCATGGGACGAGGCATCGAGGGAGCTCTACGGAAAACTCGTGAAACGGCAGCTTGAGTTCCGCAATCTCGACAACCTGTCGGGCCTGCCGGCAAAGACCGGGAAACTGGTCATCGCGAACGACGCCGTCCGCGATCCACGGTCCGGCGGTATTCCCCCGGGCCACCCGGTCATCGAAAGCTTCATGGGCATACCCCTTTATTTCGGCGGTGAACTGCTCGGGGTCGCGGGCGTCGCCAATCGCGAGGGCGGCTATGACGAAGAAATGGCGGATCGGCTCCAGCCGTTCCTTTCGTCATGCGCGGCCCTGATCCTGTCCGTCCGCACGAAAAAGCGGGAACAGGAACACGCGGAGGAAATCAGGAACACCATGCAGCTCATGCAGTCGATTCTCAATGCCTCGATGGAATCAGCGTTTTTGATAGACACGAAAGGAACCATATTGAGCGGCAATGAGATATTTGCCGAAAGACTCGGCGTCAGCCTCCCGGAAATCATCGGTAACACCATTTACGACCTCATTCCGCCGGATGTCGCAGCATTCAGAAAAGATAAAGTGCGGGATGTGATTAATACAAAATCGGTCGTGACATTCGAGGACAGCCGGGACGGCATCATTTTCAATCACAACCTTCATCCGGTTGTGAACAAATATGGTGAAGTCGAAAGCATCGCCATTTTCGGCGCCGACATCACCGAGCGGAAAAAATCGGAAAACGCCCTCCGGGAAAGCGAAGAGCGCTACCGGAGAATTGTTGAGACCTCCCGTGAAGGCATCTGGAGCATGGACGGCAATCACACAACAATGTACGTGAACCGGCACATGGCTGAATTGCTGGGCTACGAACCTGATGAGATGATCGGGAAAAAGGTTGAGTATTTCATGTTCGATGAAGACCTTGTCGACCACAAGGAAAACATGAAACGCAGGAAAGCGGGCGCTGATCAGCAATATGAGAGAAGATTCATACACAAGAACGGATCGGAAGTCTGGACAATCGTTTCCGCCACGGCGCTCAAAAATGATCAAGGCGTGTTTGCGGGTTCGTTTGCGATGTTCACCGACATCACCGAACGGAAAAAATCTGAACATGCCCTCAGGGAGAGCGAGGAGCGTTTCCGGGCCCTGATCGAGGCGACGCCCATGTCGGTGCTGCTGGTCAGGAACGGCACCCATATCTACGGCAATCCATCCGCCGCCCGGCTTCTGGGATTCGATGATCCCGGGCAGATCATCGGCCGGAATGTTCTTGACACCATCGCCCCGGAATATCACGACATGATCAAAACAAGAATGACAGTCATCGACAAGGGACGCGACAATCCCCCGCTGGAAATGGAGCTGTTGCGGGCCGATGGCAGCCGTATCTGGTCACGCTCGACATCGGTCTCGGTCATGCTGGAAGGGAAGCCGACGGCGATCATCGTCGGCGAGGACATCTCGGAACGCCGAAAAGCGGAGAAGGCGCTCAGGGAAAGCGAGGAGAAATACCGGACCATCTTCAACAACGCTTCCCTGGGAATTTTCCGCTCCACGCCCGAAGGACGGTTCATCGAAGTGAATCCGGCGCTTGCGGCCATACTCGGCTATGATGCGCCCGAAGATGTTATCGAGAACATATACAGCATCGCCGATCAGATCTATGTTTCCTCGGAGGATCGCGGGGGAATCGTGACCGAACAGCTCGCATCGTCCGAGACGAGGCAGTACCGCAACCGTTACCGGAGAAAAGACGGCAGCGAGTTCATCGCCAACCTCTATCTGAAAACAATCCGCGATGACAATGACGATCCCCTGTATTTCGAGGGCATTATCGAGGACATCACCAAGACGATCGAAGCTGAGCAGAAGCTCAGGGATTCCGAAGCGAACCTGAATGCCATTTTCAACAATATCGAAGACATCATCGTGTCGCGGGACAGGGAGGGACGCGCCGTCAAGTATAATGACGGTTTCAGGGACATCGTGCCCATACTTTTCGGCGTCGAGGCGTTCGAGGGGATACGCACCATGGACTATCTCCCGGAGGATGCCCGCGCGCACTGGTTGGAGGTCCATGAACGGATTCTCGCCGGCGAAACGCACACCGAGGAGTTCGAATGGGAAATCGACGGTGAAGTACGGTATTTCGAACTCACCTTCAATCCGATCTTTTCCGGTGACGAGATAATCGGAAGCCTCGAACACAACCGGGACATCACCGAACGCAAGCGTGACGAGAACAGGCTCAAGACCTCACTCGATGAAAAGGAACTTCTCCTCAGGGAAATCCATCACCGGGTGAAGAACAACCTGCAGGTGATATCGAGCCTTCTCAGGCTCCAGAGATCCGAGATCACGGATCCCGATCATGCGAAACCCCTGACGGAAAGCATCAACAGGATCAACATCATCTCGATGATCCACGCCCTCCTGTACCAGTCTGAAAACATCAAGGGGGTGAACGCGTCCGATTTCATCAATGAACTGCTCGACAACCTCGGCGAAGTTTTTCGGGAGATCAGGTCCCGTGTTATCATCGCCACGGATATCGGCCAACTGTCCCTCGGGCTCGACTCGGCAATACCCATAGGCCTGATCCTGAATGAGCTCGTCACGAACGCCCTTAAATATGCATTCCCCGATGATCGGCCGGGAAGGATCGCCGTCCACCTGAACAGAGATTCCGACGGGATGGTTGAACTCCGTGTCACCGACGACGGTGTTGGGCTTCCCGCCTCGATCGATCCCCTGGAAAGCAAAACACTCGGGCTCAAGATCATCCGGGGACTGGCCCGTCAGCTGGACAGCCAGATTTCATATGACAGGACACGGGGAACCACTTTCACACTGCATTTCGAGGAAATGAAGAATCCATGAAAAAAGAATCGATCATGATAGTCGAGGACGAGTATCTGGTGGCGATGGACATCGAGAGTGTCCTGAAAAAGGCCGGATATGACGTGTCCTCGATCGAGACAACCGGGGAAAAGGCAGTGGAGTCCGCAGCGTGGAACCATCCCGACCTCGTGCTCATGGACATCACGCTCGCGGGCGAGATGAACGGCATGGAGGCGGCGGATATCATCAGGAGGACCGTGAAAATTCCCGTCGTCTTCCTCACAGCGCACAACGACAGGAAATATTTTGAAGAGGCGAAACGCTCGCGGCCTTTCGGCTATATCATCAAGCCCTATGCAGAACACCAGCTGCTCGCCTCCATCGAAGTGATGCTCTACAAGGCGAAACGCGACCGCGAGCACGAGGAACTGCTCGAAGAGAAGGAACATCTGCTGCGTGAACGCGAAAAGGCCCTCGATGAGATCAGAATACTGAGAGGTATTCTCCCCATCTGCGCCCATTGCCACAAGATCCGCGATGACACGGGCCTCTGGGAGCGGGTCGAGGACTATATCCGCAAGCACAGCGAGGCCGATTTCTCGCACGGCCTCTGTCCGGACTGCATATCAGAACTCTATCCGGACATGTGACCCTCCCTACCTGACGCCGTCACCGCCGTAATCATAATACCGGACCGTAACATCCTCCCCCCCGTCGATCCGTACCACGCCTGTTCCCGGGCCGTCCGCAACGAGAAGCTCCTTCGCCTGGTGGTTATACACCGCGGTCAGGGGAACATCGGAGGTGAAAACAAGCCTGCCGCCATGTTCCAGGGACCGTCCGCCGACGACGCATGCTTCACCCTTCCCGGGCGCGACCGCCAGCAAGGCGGCCCGGGCGGACCATGCATCGACCGCAACCGGCCGTCCACCCTCTCCCACGGCCAGAAGCACCCGTTCCGGGACCTGGGGCCGGTCAATCACGACATGCGCCGTCCCGTCCGTGCGCCGGACGCTGACGGGAGGAGAAGAGGCGTCGGCTGTGGCGGTCATGAGGTTCGCGAAGAACAGAGGATTCCCCTCGCTGTGCGCAGAAATCTCCAGATACCCGCGCTCGATGAGCGGCATGGTGTCGTACTGGACCTTGAAATGGGGCTCTGTGCGTACGGCCATGTCCGGGGCTTCCGGCGAAAGGGGATGAAGAAAGAGCGCGGCCCCGTCCCTCGCAAATGTCACGACATCCTCCGAGACGTCGATATCCTTCCTCCATTCAGTATGAAAAAGGAGGTGTGCGGTAAGATCGTCGGCGGCGGGAACGATCTCGTCCAGGAGCACCATCGTCCGCGGCCGGATGAAGAGCGCATGACGGACCATGGATTCGGCCTTTCCGCGATAGACGCCGGCGAGCTCTCCCGCGGCATAGGCGAACGCGCCGGCCTCGAACGCTCCGAGAAAGACCGCGCGGTCGTTCATGCCTTCGGGGAATCCCGCGGGATCGCCCGTCTTCTGGCTCTGGGGATCGCCGTCCAGGAGGATGGTGTTGTGGCTGATCGCCTGTATGGCATGGCTGCGGTAGACGGGATCGTCGTAGTAGTGGTGATTGCCGTCGTAGCGCTCCTCGAGGAAGATGCGCCCGTGGTCGGCGAAAAAGAAGGACCCCTGGTCCATGTGCTGGTGATTGTAGAACGGGCCGCTGCGGAACACGAAGGTGAAATCATCGCCGCCCCATCCCGATTTGAACACGGCGGTCCCCACGTCGCGGAAGAACCTGACCGATCCGAGGGTGTCGGGCGGCCTTGCGGGAATGCCGCTTGTCTCGTGCAGCACCTCGTGGATGGTGTCGAATTCCTTCAGATGGGAATAGAGCCATGACAGCAGGGGATCGCGGGTATCCTCGAGAAGCCAGGCCCAGCTGTTCATGGGACCGTTCTGGTTGGCGATCCAGGTGGCGGTTGACTCCTGTTTGAGGAACGGCTCAGAGTCCCCGAAGGTGAAGGCGTGGTTCCGCATGATATTGCTTGCCCAGAGGGTTTCGAGATGGGCATACCGCGCGGGCCCCGAGAGATCGACACCGTACATGCGCTCGAATACGGGGAGCGTCCACGCGAAGGACTGCATGGCGAAGTTGAAATACCGGAATCCCTCGCCATAGGAACCGTCGCGCCCGAAAGCAGCCTCCATGTAGTCGCGCATCTTGAGCGCTCCGCCGATGAGCCACCGTCCGCTCCGCTCCGGAGACGGGCCGTCACCCTCGAGGGCCGCGACCGAGAAGATGAGTCCGCCCACGATGTGGGAAATCCAGTTCGAGGTGTCGCTGGTCACCTGGTCGTCCACCACATAGGTCGCGTATGCCGGTTCGATGAAGTTGCGCTCCAGCGCGGCGCGGACACGCTCCCGTTCGCCGTCCGACATGAGGCCGTACACGAGATCGTACCCGATGGCGTAGTTGATGGCAAACTCACCGAGGGGATAATAGGTGTGAAAACCGCGTTTTTCCATCCAGGGATGGTTCCATTGCGGCCAGTCCGCGAGCGCAAGCATGACATCACAGCAGAAAAGGCCGGCCTCGCGATCGCCGAGAAGGCTGTAGACGAATGCATTGAGGAAGATCGCCTCGCGGGAGGCGCGGATACGGTCCCGTGACCAGGCGGGGAGGGTCTCTATCCAGTTCTCGTCGGGGAACTGGTCTGTATCGAAGACGAGCTTTCCCGGATCGAGGCTTTCACGGAATGCGGCGGCCTCGCGCTCGAAATTTTCCCTGACCGCCCGGAACCGATCGCTCGTGAAACGGGAACGGATATCACCGACCGTCTCATCGGTATAGAGCAGGCGTGGATGACCGGCTGCGGGATGCTCCGAAGAAACGCGGAACACGAACGGGGTTTCCGATTCGCCGCCCCCGGCGGTCCATTCAGCGGTGATCGTCCCCTGGTACAGCCCCGGCGGGAAGCGTCCGGGATCGAGCGACGTACTGTCGAGCGACCAGACGCCATCCGCTCCGGGGACGAGGTCTTTTTCGATAATCGTGCTGGATATGCCGGTAAACGGTGCGATGGAGAGACGAGCCCTGTCCGGTTGTGTGTCGAAACGCCCGCGGACGGTCAGGCTCCCGGACGGCGCATACGGGAGGAGAACGATCCTCTCCCGCCATTCGTCGAGCTGTATCGCCCGTGGTTCATCGAATCCGAACGCGGCGGGACGAAGGGCGGCGATCTCCACATCGTCCAGACCGAACAGGATGGGCATGTCGGTGTCCGCATCGGGAATGACCGCCTCGATGGCGAGCGCCTCGACAGCGAACGGTTCGCCGCCCTTCGCGGGTGGAATGGCGGAAGCGATGTCTTCCCATGTGAGTGAAATGGCAAGCCAGCGGTTGGTCAGTGGCGCATGAACCCGGTGAACGATGCGTTTTCCGCCGTCCACGGCCAGGTGAACCCTGAGCTCGGAACACGGGCCGATGGTCTTGATGTAACACCGGAAGGAAATGCGCGACGATGGTCCGAAAGAGAAACGAAGGAGCTTGACCGCGCCCACGAGCTGCTCCTCGTTCCATTCCGGGACCTCGGACGCGACCAGGCAAATGCCGGTTTCACCCGGCGCGATGGTCCCCGGCCGGGTATAGGGGTCATAGGCGGTGTCCTGATTGGGCGGATAGGAGGCCCAGGCATCGAGTTCCCCCCCGTTGAAATCCTCCCGATACAAAAACGGCGCAAGCGCCCCGTCGCCCGACGCGCTCGCGGAAACGAGGAGGCTGGACAGGATGCACGTGCAGATCATTATATGTTTCGGACGCATTGGGTCTCCCGTTTGTGCGGTTGTGGCGGTTCGGTCTCCCGATCAAGTAGCGCCGAAACACCCCGAAAAGCAAGAAGAAATCTTGCGGCGCCGCGATGGGCGGTATTATACTGTTTTCGACGTGCGGAACGCAGCCCGCAAAACATCGCACCGCACCTCCCGACGAAAACCTGGCAGACACCCGGAAACCGGAGCCCTAACCATGATGAGCGGATACGAATTGATGAAAAAGGCCATAGAATTCGACAAACCGGAACGCCTTCCCTTTTTCCAGCACGTCTACCCCGGAGCGCCGGACGATGTCTGCGATTCCTGGGAGATGGATCGTCAGAAGGCGGGCTGGTTCTTCGACAACGCCGCCCCGGACGACTGGGGCTGCGAATGGGTGATCACGGAGGTCAAGAACATGGGCCAGGTCGTGCGCGGCCCCCTCGAGGACTGGACGAAGCTGGACTCCTATCGTCCGCCCGATCCCACCGACGACTTCTATTTCGAGCGGGCCGGGCGTGAGATCGCGGACCCCGGGGACAAATACGTCTGCCTCACGAGCCATTTCACCCTGATCGAGCGCCTGCACATGCTGCACGGCTTCGAGCAGACCCTCGTCGATTTCTACTACGAGCCGAAGAAGATCGAACGGGTGCTCGACATGATCCTCGATTTCAAGATACGCCAGATCGAGGAGGTCCACCGGCGTTTCGGGGACCGTGTCCACGGTGTCTTCCTCACTGACGACTGGGGAACGCAGAACGCCCCGTTCATCTCACCGAAGCTCTTCGAGGACTTCTTCCTCGAACGCTACCGGATGCTGGTCGGGCGGTACCACGAACTCGGCTATCATTTCATTCTCCATTCCTGCGGGCGGATAAACGAGCTCGTGGACCATTTCATCGACGCCGGCGTGGATGTCATGAACATGCAGCAGCCGCGCGCATACGGGATCCCGGAGATCGGTGACCGTTTCGCCGGACGCATCGCGTTCCTCACCACGGTCGATATCCAGTCCACCCTTCCCTCCAACGACCCCGCGGCGATCCGCGCGGAGGCGCACGACCTCGTGGAGACCTGGGGCACCGGCGACGGCGGATTCATCGTCTTCAATTACGGCGACCCGGAGGGCATCAATGTCAGGGACGAGATGACCGGAGTGATGTTCGAGGCGTTCAAGGAGAAGATGTGGTACGCCGCCCCCGCGGAACCGGCATGAGCAGTGACGCCCGAGCCCCCGCGCAGCACGGCATGAACAGACGAACCGGGATGTTTCCACAATTCACATATATCGGGAAAGGCACGGTGGTTTATGCGGAACCAGATTGACTCGATCATCGTCGGGATCTATTTCCTCATCATCTTCATCGCCGGATATTTCGTGAGCAGGTATCATGCGAAAAAGACCAGCGACGAGGATTTCATCACCGGCGGGCGAAGCCGGAAATGGTATCAGGTGAGCATCGCCCTCTTCGCCATGGGCGCCGATCCGTCGGTCATGGGCGTCGCGGGCCTGGGGTTTCTCTGGGGCTTCTATCTCATCCAGTGGCCCGGCGTCCACATGTGGTTCACCACCTGGTTCGCCGCCATGTTCCTCGTTCCCATCTACTGGCGTTCGCGCATCGTCACCACCCCCGAATACCTGGAAAAACGGTTCAATGTCCAGAGCCGGGCCGTGTTCTCCCTGATCATGATATCCATCCTGATCGTCACCCTCGCGGGCGGTCTTTTCCTGGGCGCCCTGCTTCTGAAGAACCTCCTGGGATGGTCCATGATGGCGAGCGTGGTCCTCATTTCATGTGTGGTGGGGTTCTATGTCATCCTCGGAGGCATGACCACGGTCCTGTCGATCGATTTCTACCAGGGCATGCTCATCATCGTCACCCTCTCCGCCGTCACCATCATGACCCTGGCGAAGATCGGCGGTTTTTCCGGCCTCGCCGCATCCACGGCACTGGGGAACGCCGGTGTGCCGCTCAAGAGCATCGTCCCGCCCTCCGACTGGTCGATCTTCACCGATATCTATTTCCCCATGCAGGCCGTGCTGCTCTGGGCGACCATCGCCGGCGTGGGCTGGATGTCCTGTAATTTCGGCATGGCCCAGCGCCTGCTTGCCGCGAGGAGCGAAAAGGACGCGCAGAAAGGCCTCATGTTTCTTGCCGTCCTGGTCGTCTTCTACCCGTTCTGCTCGTTCATCATCGGCGCCGTCATGCGGATCGTGATGCCCGACATTCTTCCCGACGAGGCCATGATGCGGGCGATCCTGGACTTCTTCCCGGTCGGTGTCAGGGGCCTGCTCGTGGCCGGGCTCATGGCTGCCCTCCTGTCCACCATCGACGGCATGCTGACCGCTTCGAGCGCGCTGTTCACGGAGGACTTCTATCTGCGCATTCTGCGTCCGGCCGCCTCGCCCAGGGAACTCAAGAATGTCACACGCATCGTGGAGGCCCTCACCATCGTCACCACCGTGGCCCTCTTTCCCCTCGTCGCCAAAAGCCAGTCCGCGATGGCGTTCATACAGAGCTTCTATGGTGATGTGCTCGGCGTGGTCGTCGCGCTCTTCGTGATCGGGATATTCACGACCCGCACCGCCCCGTGGTCGGCTTTCGCGGCCATGATCACCGGCGTGGTCTTCGCGGTGAGCCTCGATGTGTTCACCGGGGTGAATTTCACCTATATCGGTTTCTTCTCGTTCGTATTCACCATCATCGCGGCCACACTCTTCTCGCGATTCGAACAGCCCGTGCCGCGCGAGCGTCTGGAAAACCTCACCATTCATACCCTGCCGGATGTAAAACCGGTTTTCGTGGGCCTGAAATCCTGGCCGGGGCTCTGGAAAGCGGCGGTGGTTATCGCGCTCATGTGGTTCGCGTTTTCGGCCGCATGGGAATATATCTTCATGGGATGAAAAACTGTGCCGGTGAAGGTGAAGACTATCGCAGAAAGCCCATGATCAGGCCGTAGACGCGGGGCGGAAGAACGGCAAGCGCTGCAAGCGCCAGGAATTCGTGGTGAATCCAGCCGCGCATGCGGTGAAAATCGGCATATGATTCGATGCAATCCTTCGAATGCGGCGCAAGGGCAATACCGATGCCTTCGGGAGTTTCGAAACGGGCCAGGCGGTAGAGATGCGACGCGGAACTGACAAGCACGATCCGCCTCCAGCCGGACCGGCGCGCCACGGAGAGCGCTTCATGGTAATTCGTGACCGAATCGTAGGACAGCGTGTCAACCATGACACGGGCGGGTTCGACGCCGAGCCGTGCCGTAAGCCACCGCTTCATCATCACGGAGCCATAATCGCCGAAGTTGACGATAAATCCGCTGCCGCCGACACAGAGCACTTCATCCACCGCTCCACTGTTCACAAGAAATGCGGCGTGACGAAGGCGCTTGATCGTCTCCGCGCCCAGTTCCCGTTCCTGGAAATCATAATCGCCGAAAAACACCACGGCGGCGTCCCCGGACGGTTTTCCCGCATGCCGGAAAAAGTCCCCGACAAGCCCGCAATACATTCCGCAGACCACATGGTCGATGACAAGCAGAAGGCAGAGAATACTCCAAAACACAACGAGCACCTTGAGCGCTTTATTCATGGGCATTTCCAGTCGAGCATGTTTCCCACTGCGACGAGCGCACATCAGACAATCAGCAGTTGTTTTGACCGGCGGATTGACATCCTGTCACGCGTTCATTCGCCATGAGCACATGAATTTTGCATGGCACGCATACATATAACTCATTGAACACCATAAGATTTCCACCGCGGAACGGTACGAATGCAGTCAAAATACGAAAAAAGGCATTGTTTTTGCAATTGAAATGTCGAATGCTTATTCCGGCAGTTTCATTTTGAAACGGCACAAACGGAAACTTCAACATGTTTTTTTTGGGAACCGGCCACGGAGACCGCACTGCCTTGAAACGATTTGCCGATCCTCAGCCCCGATCCTCAGCGACATCACCGCCGTTCGCGGTCATTGCCGTATTCACATCCGGCCTGTGGTGGGTGCTGAGCTCTGCGCTGCACAATTTCGCCCATCCCGCCACGGGATTTGCCGCAGCGCTCGGACCGGGACTTTCGGGCGTGGAACTGATCGGCCGCGGTGTCATGCTCGTCTTCATTCTGGCCGCCCTCTCCCTGACATACCGTCTCTCTGGAAATTCGGGCCGCAACCAGGATACGGTCTCTCCGGATATCCCGGGCAGCCGCGCCGAATCATCCGGGAAACAGTCACATGAAACCGGCCTGCACGGAACCATCGGGAAAGAACTGGAAAAGACCAGGGATTTCACACGGTATGTGATGGAAAGTTCCCTCGATATGATCGTGGCGGTGGACGGTGAGAGGAGAATTGTCGAGTTCAACAGGGCCGCCCAGGAGACCTTCGGGTACAGCCTCGACGAAATCATCGGAAAACCCGTCGACATCCTCTATGCCAACCATGAGGAATCGGAAAAAATCGCCGGGAAAATCCGCCGGAACGGATTCTTTACGGGCGAGATATGGAACAGGCGCAAGAACGGCGAACCGTTCCTGACCTATCTCTCGTCCTCGCTCATACGCGACAACACCGGCGCGGTCATCGGTGCTGTGGGCAATTCGCGGGACATCACCGACGAAAAGAAGGCCGCGGAACGCCTGCTGGAGATGAAGAGCCTCCTCAATGCCATTTTCGAGGGAGCGAACGATTCTCTCTATGCCAAGGATGCCGAGGGACATTTCATCATGATCAACGAGGCCGGTGCCCGAAATGCGGGAAAGACCGCGGACGAAATGATCGGAAAAACCGATTATGACATCTATCCCCCCGGGGACGCCCAGCGCTTCAGGGAATTCGACCGCCGTGTCATGAAGTGGGAGACCCCCCTGACCATGGAGGAAAGCGTGACCGTTAACGGTGAGGAGCGGGTGCTGCTTTCGACAAAAAGCCCGCTCATGGACGAAAACGGCGCAATCCGCGGCATCGTGGGCATCGGACGTGACATCACCGAGCTGAAACGCTACCAGTCCGCCCTCCAGAAAAGCGAGGAGAAATTCCATCTGCTTTTCGAAAACGCACCCGACATCTATCTGTCCATTTCCCGGAACGGCCATATCAACTCGATCAATGCTTTCGGCGCGGAACGTCTCGGATACGACAAGCATGAACTGACGGGGAAACATGTATCCTTAATCGTCCACCCTGATGACAGGGAAACGGTCCTCGGCAGCATGGAGAACATATTCCACTACGACATCGACGAATATGAAATGGAATTCCGCGAAATCCGGAGCGAGGGATCGGAAATCTGGATTCAGGGCCGCTCCCGTCTCGTCCATGACGAGCATTCGAACGAAAAGGAACTTTTCGCCATGTGCCGCGACATATCCTTCCAGAAACAGGCACAGGAACAGATAGCGCGCTCTCTCGAGGAAAAAGAGGTGCTGCTCAGGGAAGTCCACCACCGTGTGAAGAACAACATGCAGGTCATTTCCAGTCTTCTCGTCCTCCAGTCCGACCGCATCGACGATCCCCAATACAGGGAAATGTTCCAGGAAAGCATCAACCGTATCAAGGCGATGGCCTTCATCCACGACGCGCTCTACCGATCCGAGAATTTCACCCGCATCGGCTTCAGGAACTACATCGCCAGCATCACGGAAAACATCGCGAACATGTACCTTGACAAATCCGGAACCATCGCGATTCACATCGATGTGGAGGAGAGCGCCGCCCTCACCATCGACACCGCAATACCGTGCAGCCTGATCGTCAATGAACTGGTCACCAATTCTTTCAAATACGGGTTCCCCGACGACAGGCAGGGTTCCATAACCATCTCGATGCACGAAATCGGGGACGGAATGATCGAACTGACAGTCGCCGACGACGGCGCGGGGATCGACAGCACCCTCGACTGGGAGAATACGGAATCCCTCGGTCTGAAACTGGTCAACCTCCTGGGCAGGGGGCAATTGGGCGGCACCGTCGAACTCCTCGAAGGAAACGGGACCTGTTTCAGGATAACCTTCACTCCCTGAAACGGCCGGCTTTTCAGAGCCTCCATTACCCCGTGATGCGCCATGCGCCGATCCGGACATACGGGACCGGTGGTTTCCCTGTCATGCAATCGTCCCTGTACGTTCCGCCTTCCATGGACTCCCGAAATGTGAATCGATCAAATCCGTAGTGCGAAATCCCGCCACCGACCGCATGTCCGCCGCGCCGTTGATGACAGAGTGTACGGCGCATGCGGTACTTTCCTCATGTGGTGAGCGATGCCAGCGACGACTGCCGGCTGGTGAATTTCGAGGAAATGAACCCGGGTTTCTTCAACAGTGGCAGGCATGAAGACGGTCATTCAGGGAAACGAGGCGGAAGATGGACGCCTTCCCCGTCGCGTACGGTTTTCTTACAGGCAGGATATAATGCGTAAATGGGAAGTATATATAGGCACACTCCCCCCCGTTTCCGGCAGACACATGTACTTCGGCGATTATCAATTGCTGAACCGTGATGTTCGGGATTACGGGATGAACCACGATTACAATCCTGTCAATCCTTTCATCCCATCAATCATGGTTCAAACGGCGTATGGTCAATCATCAATCATCCATCGGCGCCGTCAGCGGACGCCTTATGTATTCTTCGTCGGGTTTTCTGGGGGTTGCCAGGAAGAATATATTGAGAAGCGCATTCTGTCATATCAGGGGGCGTACATGATCCCCCACAGGCTGACACAGAGGGGAACGACGGCGAGGGAGGCCATATAAGAGAAGACGATGGCGCCCGCAACGAAGCGCTGGATGCGGTCCTCGCGAGGAATGACGGCAGCAATGGTCGAGCCCACCGGCATGGAGGCCCCCAGGAGGATGAAGAGCGCCACCATTTCGGGTGGCCTCAGGACATACACGATCCCGAGCGCGGCCACGGGGACAGCGAAGGACTTGAGCAGGACGGCCTTGAGCGGAAGAACGGCGTCACCTCCCCTGAAACGCCTGAATCCCGCGATCAGGACCCCGCCCACGATGAGAATGGAGAGGGGCGACGACAGCGAACCGAACAGCGCGACCATGTCGAGAAACGCCGCCGGTACGACCCGCTCGTGCAATCCGGTGAGCGCCGAGAGTATGCCCAGCACGATGGCGATATTTGGCGGGTTCACCACGCGCACGGGATCGAATTTCACCGTGGTCCCGGCATTCACGAGCCAGAGCCCGAGCGAGAAAAAGGTCGGAATCGTGAGGACATTGAACAGAAACAGATGATAGAGGAAGCCGTCGAGCTGCTCACCATGGAATATCACGGGCGCGATGGCGTCCCAGCGCGCGAAAACTTCGCATCCACCAATGGCTGCATGCACGCCTGCGG
>CAYNWJ010000009.1:19516-24208 GCA_964400815.1 uncultured bacterium | reverse complement strand
TACAGCCCATGACCAGCTGGCAGCTCTTTATGCCCGCGGGATGGATGTACTTGTACAGGGTCCGCTCGTTGCACTCGAGCGAACTGCCGAGCGTGAGCGGCTCCGCGTCGGACATCTTCCCGTGGGTGGTCGGATGGTCCGCATGTGCCGGATAGCTGATGAAATAGAACATCGCCGGATCGTCAGCATCCGTGCTCGAGAACTCGATGTCCTTGCTGCCCCTGCCGATGTAGAGACAGTCGAGCTTGGTCATGGCGAACGCGGCACCGTCCACCTTCACCGATCCGTCGCCTCCCACATTGAGGACACCGATCTCGCGGCGCTGGCAGAAAAACTCGGCCCTGAGCTCTTCCCCTGCTTCGAGCTTGAGGGGACCGTCCGAGGGGACTGACCCGCCGATGATTGCGCGGTCCACATCCACATAGACCATGTTGATCTCACCCTCGATGAACAGTTCCTCCACGAGGAAACTCTCGCGGAGCTCTCCGGTGTTCATGATCTCGAACCGGACTGGATCGGGAATGTACCGTACTTCCATCGTGCGCTCCTTCCGTGATGCACTCGTTATCGTTCACAAGATATCGTTCTTGTCATATAATATGGCACAATTATCCCTCCGATTCAATTACTAAATACGCTTCATCAGCCGAAACTGCTTTCCGATGGAATCCGACATGGGCTCGGGCACGGGCGCCGGGGAGAAGGATTTTCTCAATATCCCCGTTCGAGAAGCACTCGTTTGACCTCGGTGAGCTTGTCCATCCCCCCTTTGAGTGCGCCGCTCAGATAGATACCGGGAGGGCTTCCGGTGCGCTCCACGAATTTCATGGCGATCTGACAGCATATGGTCCAGAATGCCTGATTGTTGATCAGGCCCGATGTGGGAGCGATATGGCGGTCGATTCCCGGGAGGGCGATGACGCCGTATGTGTCCGCCATGCCGCCGACATGGATATCCGTTTCCTTCGGGACAGTCCTGCCCGCGGGAACGACGCCGCCCCGCGCGACGGGACCGATGGACGCGACACCGCATCCCGCCTGCCGGAAACGGTCGAGGGACGCGAGATCGTCCGGATCGTCCGGCGCGGCGATGCCCATGATGACAATATCCTTCTCCGTGGGGCGGAACGAGAGGTCGGCGACACCCCGCTGGAGCGGATCGTCCATGAGACGCAGATCTCCCGGGGGACCGTACACCCCGAATGTCATGCTCAATCCCCCGCGCCGTACGGTCGCCTCGCCGCAGAGATTGCGCTCGTGCCGGCTGTATACATACACGGTCCCGCCGGTGAGGTTGGCGTGGACAGCCATTGTGGCGATTTCGTCGAGAGCCGCGAACTCGTCTTCCAGGCGGGTCTGCTGTTCGATTACGGTGTCGAAATAGCGCTGGCCGGCGGGTATGGCGGTGCTCATCCGCTCGACATCACCTGAGAGGAGGGGTTCGTCGCCATACACCCGCACCGGGACGCCCGCTTCCGCCATGATGCGGGCGGCGTCCGCGGTCATCATCCAGAACGTGGTCATGCCCACCACACCTGATTCCGGGGCCATGGGGGCGGTCTCGCCGGGGACGTTCATCATGGCGCCGTAGGCGGTGGAATAGAGCTGTATCCAGATGTCGGCGAAGGGGCTGTACTTCATGTGCTGGAATTCATCGCGAATGAGCTCGCTGTGGATGTTGTCCGCACCCCAGGGAGCCGAGGCGCCGATGAGGAATGCGCCCCTCTCCTGATATCCCTTCACACGCTCGTCATAGAAGTTCGCGAGTATGAGATCGCCCTTCGAAATGCTGTCGGGTATGCCGGAGACGAAAATGTCGGTGTTTCCCGGCCGGTCGGGCCAGATGTCATATTCGGTGCCGTGGCCCAAGTCCCAGTGGACATGGCATGTGCCGCCGCGCTTCTTCGTCTCCGCGATGCGGTGGGATGCCTCCAGGAGCTCGTCGGACGCGGTATTCCTGATCCTTGTGAGGAGATCGCGTATCTTCGCCAGGAAGCGGAGTCCGAGCGGCCTCGTGGTGTCTGCTGCGGCCGCCGTCGGGAAAAGCGCCGGCGCGAGCATGGCCGGTGCGATGGATTTGAGAGCCGTGCGGCGTATCATGTGGTGGTTCCTTTCCTGTCCTGGAGCCGTTCAATGACGGCGGCATGGTTTATGAGCTTTCACTTCAGTTCGAGGAAGGTGATGTTCCGTTCGAGGAAATATTCAGGCAACATCAGGGTGCCGATATTGCAGCGCATCACTTCATGTCGCACGCCGTTCCCGTCCTCGTAGCCATAGCCGTGATTGTCGAAAACGATGGGTTCGCCGTTGTATTCGCCGAGAAGAAGCTGGGCATGGCGGCCGCAGCTCTGGAGTGTGACGAAGGGTTCATGGGAGAGCATGACCCGGAACTGCTCCTCCTTCCCCGCTTCCGGCAGCACCACGGTATCGTCGTCGCCGAAGAACGTGAAGAGCGGATCACGATGGGGAAGGTCGAAGCCGAAACAGGCGAACACGTCGGTATAGGCGGTTTCGTGGTTACGCCCGTACCAGGCGCCGGTCCAGTCGTAGGGATCGTCCAGGAGCTTGAAGGCGGTCTCCACGATGTTCCTGCGGGTGTAGGGAAGGTATCCGGCATGCACATCGGCGTCTTCCTCGAGCCAGGCCACGGCTGTGTTGAAGGAACCATCGGTCTCCCGCACCGGGACGAGGACACGGCGCGGATCACCCGGTGCGGCCAGGGGCAGGCGGTTGCCCATCATGAAGAAGCCGGCGGCGTATTCACAGCGCTCCGAGGAGAAGAAGAGCGTCCTGTCCTCGAGGCTCACCACAAAATCTTCGGGATCGGCAAAAGAGGCGATCTCCTTTCGCCCGCCGAAGGCAATCTCGTCCGATCTGAGCCAGCCGTACCCCATGCCGCACTGCACCAGACAGAATTCCCCCGATACCGACCGGTGGATGACCGTCACCGGGCTTCCGATGCTCACAAGCCCGATCCCCCAGCGGTCCCAGCGATGGGAACCCGTGGCGTTCGTACCCACTTTCAGGGGCATCAGGGCGGGAACGTTCCTGAGACGCACGGCCCGTACGGTGACGGCATCACGGGGCCGGAACGAGTTCTTCACCCTGTCGAGACCCATCTCGTCGATGATCTCGTCGATCTCCCACCCGGCATATTCCACGGCGAAGACATTACCGAAATTCCGCGAGTGGAGATAGTCGATCTGCTGACGTATGTGATACCGGGCGGTATCGGCCACATCGGAAGCGGAGAGATCATGCAGGTCCGCCCGGAACAGCGAAACGCCGGGATAGAAATAATCGGGCGGCATGCGCTCCTCCCGCACGCTCCCGAAAAAACCGGGATCACTCATCCTGCGCTCGAAGCGGGCGTTCAGCTCCCGGATACGCTCGAGGGGAAGGATGACTTCGTCCGGGTTGTCCATCCTGTCGATCCAGTAGTGCGGATCGCGCATCTCCGGCAGGGTTCCCGGCAGAACATCCGGGGCGCGGGTGAAAAATTCCTGTGATACGGCGGCCCGGCCCGTAAGGCACATGATCGCCAGCACCAGACATTTCAAAATCGTCTTCATGATCAGTTCTCCGGTTTCCGGTCTTCCGGACAAGAATGATTGTTTTCAGGTGAGCTATGTATTTATTTCATATTTGTGCGCCGATATCAAGCACAATCGTCGAAATTGAACGAAAGAGCGATACTTTTTCTGATCAACACCATGGAAGGGGTTCCCATGAAACGACGTGATTTCCTGTCCTCTGCCGGATCGGCTGGACTTGCGGCCGGTGCGACATCCTCTCACGCCCGCAACGCGAACGGGACAACACCGCTCCTGCGGCTGGAAGGAGAATACTACCGCCACCATCCGGTCGATTTTTCCAAGGGGACCGAAGGAGCGCTCGGATTCGAGGGTTGGGGCGAACACGTGGACATCGAGGTTCCGGCGGCGGAGACGGCGCTCGTTCCGATGCATGTCTGGAACATCGGATTCTCGCCCGAGCTGCCGTTCAGCCCGGACGGGCGCGCCGGGGGTGTCATGAAGATGCTCGAGTGGGCCAGCCGTTCGGCGCCCATCATCCGCAGGGAACACCCGCCCATACTGGAAGCGGCGCGCGGGGCCGGCATTCGTGTCATCCACGTGGCCTCGGCGGAACACTACGCGCGTAACTATCCGGGCTATTTCGCCGCCCGTGAAATCGCGGGCAGGGAACCCGATGGACTCCCGAAGGCTCCCGGCCATGGTGACATCCGGCCTCCGGACGACCATAAGGAAAAGCTCCTGTTCGGCGAAGAATACGCGCGAGACATCGACTGGTATGCGGAACGCATCGATTTCCCCGAACCGGCCAGACCCCTGGACGACGAATACGTCGTGGTGACCACCCACCAGTTCAACGAGGTACTCAGACACCACGGCATCTGGAACCTTATCTATATAGGATTCGCCATCAACTGGTGCCTGTGGTTCAGCCCCTGCGGCATGACCGACATGTCGCGTCTCGGCTACCGGTGCAACTGCATCGAGGAAGCGGTGACAGCTGTCGAGAACAGGGAATCGGTGGAGGGCGAGTTCAACAAGAAACAGGCAATGTGGCGGACGAGCCTCATGTTCGGCTACATCCATCACGCGGACGATTTCATACGGGCATGCGGCCGTATATCAGGCTGATATCGGAAGAAATCACCCCGGTGTCAGG